>DMIX01000175.1 GCA_003451975.1 Propionibacteriaceae bacterium | reverse complement strand
CACTAGCGCTGACCACGTCGGCAGCAACCGGTCAGGCCCTGACATTCCGAGCTCGCTTCACTCCGGCCAGAGCAGGACGAACCGTCATCTTGCAGAAGCTCGTCGGAACCCAGTGGCGTACCGTCGCCTCGTCCACCCAAAGCAATACCGGCGCCGCGACCTTGGCCACCACTCCGCAAGCCGAGGGCCAGTTCAGCTACCGAGCCGTCACCGTGGCCGCTCACGGAGCCGCCACGAAGGCGACGCCCTCGACGACTGTCGCGGTGAGACCCGGCGTCGCGGCCTTGTCGATCGTGAGCGACACTCCCGCCAACGCCGTGATCGGCGAAGACTTCTACGCCACGCTGGTCGTGGCCGGTGGTCGCGCGCCTTACACCTGGCAAGCATCCGGTCTACCGCAGGGCGTCGCTCTCACCGCGGACGGCAAGCTCGTGGGAAAGCCGACTGTCGAGGGCAACTACCACGTTCGCGTGAAGGCCACGGACGCCGACAACCGCTCCGCAGAGGCAGACATCACGATCAGCGTGGTACCGGCCTTGGTGATCAGTTCCACGTCGCTACCTCGCGCGTTTTCCGGAGACGACTACCTCACCAGTCTGATGGCCACCGGTGGCACCGCGCCCTACACCTGGACTGCAACCGGGCTACCGGAGGGAATCTCCCTCGCCTCCGACGGCACGATGTCCGGCACTGCAGCCGCCAGCGGCAGTCACCACGTCAGTCTCAAGGTCACCGACTCGAAATCCCGGACTGCGTCCAAGACGCTGATCTTTGCCGTGGTTGACCCCCTCGTCATCACACCTCCGAACCTGTCTGGCGCGCGCACCGGAACCAGCTTCAGCGCGACCTTCACCGCCTCCGGCGGTACCGCGCCCTACACCTGGAGCGTTGCTGATGCACCGCCCGGCCTGGTGATGAGCGACGCCGGAGTGCTGTCAGGCACCCCCACCTCCGCCGGGACCTACGACCAGCTGGCAGTCACTTTGACTGATCACTTTGGCTCCACGCAGACAAGCACCCTCAGCATGGAGGTGTCTGCGGTGACCATCGACGGCCTTGCTGCCGGCGATCTCCATACCTGCGCCCTGGACAGCACCGGTGACGTCAAGTGCTGGGGCTTCAACTCCTACGGCCAACTCGGTACCGGTGATCAACTCACCCGATTCTCCCCCACTGATGTCACCGGCTTGACCAGCGGTATGGCAGCAGTGAGCAGCGGCACCGGCTTTGGATGCGCTCTCAGCGATACCGGAGCAGTGAGCTGCTGGGGCTACAACGGGCAAGGTCAACTCGGCAACGGCCTCACCACCAGTTCCTACACCCCGGTCGGGGTAACCGGTCTCTCCAGTGGAGTGTCAGCGATCGCCGTCGGCGGTTCGCATACCTGTGCGCTCACCACGGACGGTGCCGTGAAATGTTGGGGCAAAGGGCTGCGCGGGCAGCTCGGCAACGGCAGTTCGGCCAACAGCTCAACGCCGGTCAGTGTGTCTGGTCTCAGCAGCGGCGTCGTTGCCATCACCTCGGGAGATAGCCATAGCTGCGCACTCACCGATACCGGCGCGGTCACGTGCTGGGGCGACAACCAGACGCTGCAGATCGGCCGGACTGGCGTGACCATGAGCCCCACCCCGTCCGCCGTGGCGAGCCTGCCCAGCGACATCACCGCGATCGCTGCCGGCGGCGGCCATAACTGCACGCTCACCAGCACCGGCGCTACGCAATGTTGGGGCAACAACGCTTCCGGACAACTCGGCAACGACAGCACGATCAGCAGCGCCACGGCCGTATCGGTCACCGGCCTGAGCAGCAATGTCAGTGCCATCTCACTAGGCGCGAACCATAGCTGCGCTGTCCTCACCGACGGACAGACGCGGTGTTGGGGCGCCAATACCGTCGGCCAGCTCGGCGACGGCAGTACCACCAACCACTCCACGCCGGTTCAGGCCACTGGCCTCAACCGCGGCGTCACCCTGATTGACGCCGGCAAGGATCACACCTGTGCGGTCGTGGACTCCAACGCCATCACCTGCTGGGGCGACGACACTCGCGCTCAGCTTGGCGATGGAGGCGGCTTAGTTCAGCCCATCGCGCGAGAGGTGACGAACCTACCGCGGGCGTCCGCGCTGGCGTCCGAGGACTACGGCGCCTGCGCCCTCACCGACGCAGGCGGGGTCACCTGCTGGGGCTACAACGTCTCCGGGCAACTCGGCAACGGCACCACAACCGACAGCTACGCCCCCGTTGACGTCAGCGGTCTCACCAGTGGAGTGACCAAGATCGCCGCCGGTGGTTCCCACGCCTGTGCCCTCACTTCGGCTGGTGCAGTACTGTGCTGGGGCCTGAACGACAAAGGTCAGCTCGGCGATGGCAGCACCACCAACAGGTCGACTCCGGTCCAGGTCAGCGGTTTGACCAGCGGCGTCACCGCCATCGCGGCTGGCAGCAAGAGCACCTGTGCCGTCACCGCCGGTGGTGAGCTCACCTGCTGGGGCTACAACAGCAAGGGCCAACTGGGGGATGGCACGACGACCAACCGCAGTACGCCGGTCAGGGCCAGCGTGGTGGAAGGCGAGGTGGCTGCAGTTGCCCTCGGTTTCAGCCACAACCGCGTCTTGAACGCTGAAGGCAGCGTCCACTGCTGGGGCAGCGGCGCCCTCGGTGAACTCGGCGATGGCACGAAGACCGACAGCCTCACCCCGAGGCAGGTCAGTGGTCTCACGTCGGGGGTGGCCAGCATCTCCGCAGGATTGAGTGACACCTGCGCCATCACCACCGCCGGGAACGCCCTGTGTTGGGGATCCAACAGCAACGGACAAATCGGGGACGGCACCTACACGAATGCCACGACCCCGGTGTCCGTACCCGGTTTTGACAATGGTGTCACCACCATCACTCCGGCGGTATCCACCACCTGTGCCACCACCACCGACGGCGCGGTCTACTGCTGGGGCAACAACAGCTCCGGCCAACTCGGTGACGGCACCGTCGCCCCGCATCTCACTCCCGGTGTCGTAACGGGTCTGGACAGTGGCGTTGTCACCACCGACGGTGGCAACAACCTGCGCTGCGCACTCCATAGCGACGGCTCGGTGAGCTGCTGGGGCTACAACGACCGCGGCCAACTGGGACGAGTTACTAACTACTCGTTGACCCCCATAGATGTCGCCTGGCCGTGACCCGCTCTTCATTCGACCGGGCGGATCCGGCGTGAGCGTTCAGGTGCTCCAGCCTGATCCGCCCCACCCAGACTCAACTATGTAGCTTTCTAACTGTTAGTTACTTGACGATTAGCTTTCTATCAATCTAGGCTGGAGTCATGGACGACATCGTTAACGAGATCACGGAGCTGATCAACCGAATCGCGCAACGACAGCGTCGTCAGGCCTCCTCCAAGGACGACGGCTTCGACTTCGGCGGGCTGACCTTCCACCAGGCCCGAATCGTCGGCTTCATCGAGTCCCAGGAGGCATCCGGCGTCATCGCCCGCGATATCGCTGATATCACCGGCCAACGCCCCGCCAGCATCTCCTCACTCCTCAGCGGACTTGAGGCCGACGGCTGGCTCGTGCGGCTACCGGATCCTTCTGACTCACGCCGAAAGACCCTCGGGGTTACCCCGAAGGCCCGAGCTCTGGTCAAGCGATACGAAGCGGACTTCCGCGCCAAGACCCGCTTGGATCTGTCCGGCCTGAACACCGAAGAGCGCCAACAACTCAAGACCCTGTTGACCAAGATCGACCAGGCCTCAAACGACTGACCGCTCTCCTCACTGAGGCCATCTGCCTCTGACACCACATACCTGCGGTGGCGCTGCGACGCGCCCAGACACTGTCGCGCGCCCTCACGAAAGGACATCATCATGACGATTCAGCTTCCCAGCGACTCCCCAACGAAGGCCGACGCGACCACGTACGCGTGGCCCCTGCTGATCGCGATCAGCTTCCTGGCCACGATCGGCATGACCATCGTGCTCCCGGTACTGCCCTTCGTCGTGCAGCGTTACCTGCCTGCCGGCACCGATCTAGCCTTGTGGGTCGGCATCCTGGAATCGGTCTACGCCCTGTGCGCCTTCGTTGCCGCCCCGATCCTCGGCGTGCTCTCCGATCGCCACGGGCGCAGACCGGTGTTGATCATCTCCGTACTCGGATCGGCCGTCGGCTACCTGATGTTCGGGATCGGCGGGG
>DMIX01000333.1 GCA_003451975.1 Propionibacteriaceae bacterium | reverse complement strand
GGCTGGGCGATCGGCTACAACGCGGTGGCGTTGCCGATTGCTGCGGGAGTGTTCTACCCGGCGTTCGGGTTGGTCTTGCGCCCGGAGATCGCAGCGCTGACGATGTCGGGATCATCCCTCATCGTCGCCGTCAACGCGCTCCTGCTCAAGCGGCTGCATCTTCCGGCAGCGCCCGCCGCCCCGCACCACCACCCGGTGACAACTGCGGCATCCCCCCTGCGGCCACCCGCTGACGATGGCGAGCAATGCACCCGACGCACGCGGCTGATACCCCGGTGAGGGGTGGGCAGCGGGGACGCCCCCACCCGTTGCGGATGCTGTGGATCACGGCGGCATGGGGAGCGTGCTTCATCGCGATCCAGTGGGGACTGCGCGACGCACCGTTGCTCTGGTACGCCGCCCTTCGGGCCCTGGTCGCCGGCGGGGCCCTGCTTGCACTCGCGGGCCTTCAACGCCGCCCCACGCCGGACCGGCCCCGTGCCTGGGCCTTGATCACAGTGCTCGGCCTAGTCAACGTCACGGTGGCGTTCGCGGCGATGTTCGGAGGCGTCGCCGGCCTCGCCACCGGGACGGCAGCGGTCTTGGCCAACGCCCAGCCCCTGCTCATCCTGCTACCTGCATGGTGGCTCTACGGCGAGGCGGTCACGGCGCGGACCGTCATCGCTCTCGTGATCGGCTTCGCCGGCCTCGTTGTCGTCGCGCTGCCGGGCGGAGGAGGCAGCGGCGCGGCGCTGTCGCTGCTCGCGGCGGCAGCCGCCACAGGCGGCACGCTGCTGTCCCGGCGGCTGCAGGGCCCGGACCTGATGGTGGCCACCGCGTGGCACCTTCTCATCGGCGGCACGGCGTTGGCAGTACTCGCCGCAGTCATGGAGGGACCGCCAGCGATCGACTGGACCCCACGATTCATCCTCTCGCTGGCGTTCCTGAGCTTGGTCGGCACCGCGGCAACCACCGTGGCTTGGTTCGCTGAGGCCCGCCGTAGCCGGCTGGACGCGCTCAGCACATGGACGTTCTTGACCCCCGCCTTCGGCATCGCCATCGCCGCCCTGGTGCTCGGCGAACGACCTGACGGCTGGACCGCAGCCGGCTTGGCTGCGGTGCTGCTTGCCATGCTCGCTGCTCTCACGCCTCGGCGTAGCTGCCGGATGTCAGCAAGCATGACGACCGCGGGACGTGATCCTGTCAGCGGAACTGTCATCGAGGGATCAGCGAACCAAGGACGATCACGACACGTCCTAGCCCCGCATCGAACCTTGACCCCACCTTGATCGCGCGCCAATCCGAGCAATCTACGCTGTGAGGATCCCGAGCAACGATCATCCTCGCGCTCGGTGAAGAACCCGTCCGACAACCGGCTTGCGACAACCGCGGGCGGCCGAGCCGACAAGGAGAAAGGGTTGGCTTCTTGCCGTACGTCCAGCGCGACCAGGTTGACGAGGTAGGTGCTGACTGTGAGCGCGGCAACCCGCCGGCAGGGCTCACGTGGGTGTCGCCGTGGATCTTGACCGGATCTTGACCGGATCTGGCTGGTTTCCCCATGTCGCCAGGCGTACCGTACCAAGAGACAGATACCCCCATGGGGTATTGCATAGATGGTGTGTGAGAGTGAGGTGGGTGCGATGGCCTGGATCGTTGTCGGTACGGCCGTGGTACTGAGCGGGCTGCTGGGGTGGTTCTTCTTCGGGCCGAAGCGGGCCGGCCGGGTGACCGTCGAGGACGGGGTCCAGGTGGTCACGGTCACGGTCGATGGTGGCTACAGTCCGGACCTGATCGAGGGTGTTCGTCCTGGTGTTCCGGTGCGGCTGTTGTTCGACCGGCGGGAGAGCGGGGAGTGCACCTCACGGGTCGTGATGCCGGACTTCAAGGTCAACGCCGCCCTGCCGGCGTATCGCACGACGGCGGTGGAGTTCGTCCCGGTCGAGGCCGGGGAGTACCGGTTCGCGTGTGGGATGAACATGGTCTCCGGCGTGATCCGGGTCAACGGGAGCCCCCCGGAGGATGCCCGCCCCAGCACCCAGCTCTCCCAGGCGCCTGTTGCGCAGGCAACCGCCGGCGACGAGTTGAGTTCGGCGGCGGGTGCGTTGAGCGACTCGGAGGCTGAGGAGGAGGCTGAGCGGGCGGCCGAGATTCGGGACCTGACTCGCAGGGTGCTCGTGGGCGCGGTGTTGACCCTGCCGGTGCTGTTCGCGGTGATGGCGCACGAGTTGTTCGGCGCGATGTGGGTGCCGGAGATACTGCTCAACCCGTGGTTGCAGTTGGTGTTGGTGGCGCCGGTGATGTTCTACACCGGCTGGCCGATCCACCGCACAGGCTGGCGGGCGCTGTCGCACCGCACCGCTGACATGAACTCGCTGATCACCTTGGGTACGGTGGCGGCGTTCGGCTACAGCCTGGTCGTGACCTTCCTCCCCGGCGTTCTTCCGGAGAGCCTCCGCGAGGTCTACTTCGAGGCGGTCGGCGTGATCATCACCTTGATCCTGCTGGGCCGGCTGCTGGAGACCAAGGCGAAGGCCGGCACCGGCGAGGCCATCCGCAAACTCATCGGGCTCCAGCCCCGCACCGCCCGGATCCAGCGCGACGGCGCCGAGCTTGAGGTCGGCATCGACCAGGTGCGGGTCGGCGACATCGTCCTGATTCGTCCTGGGGAGAAGCTTCCGGTCGACGGCGAGGTGATCAGCGGATCCTCCGCCGTGGACGAGTCCATGGTGACCGGTGAGTCCATCCCGGTCACCAAGTCGGTCGGGGACGCGGTGATCGGTGCCACCATCAACGCCACCGGCGCGTTGAGCTACCGCGCCACCAAGGTCGGTGCCGACACCATGCTCGCCCAGATCATCAAGCTGGTCCGCGAGGCCCAGGGCTCCAAGGCGCCGA
>DMIX01000382.1:5475-6322 GCA_003451975.1 Propionibacteriaceae bacterium | reverse complement strand
CCAATCCCACCGAGGTGCATGCGTGCGCCCGTGCCTATTGCCCATCCGTCGGGTTGGTGACCGTGTATCGCACCCTCGAGCTGTTGGCGCAGATGGGGTATGCGCGGCGCATCCACACCGAAGAGGGCTGTCATGGTTATGTCAGCGCGTCCAACGGCCATCACCATCACCTCGTCTGCCGCCGCTGCGGGGCCGCAGTCGAATTCGCTGGCTGTGATCTGTCGTTTCTGCTGGATCGCGTCCGGAATGAGACCGGCTACACGATCGAAGAGCACATGCTCGAGCTCGTCGGCCTGTGCCCGAGCTGCAACGAAAGCGCATGAAGCGAAACTTCCCGTGTAGAACGCACGCGCTACCATTTCACCGTTTTCAAAGGATGAAGGAGAACCTGACCATGCAATCGAAGTTTTGGAGCCTATTGGTATTGTTCAGTGTTGTCGTGCTGCCAGTGGTCGTCTCGGGCAGCCTACCGCCGCTGCAAGTCGTCCAGGCTGCCGGCCCGACACCGGAAGCCGAACCGCAGCCGCACGGCAACCCCCTGGACGTCATGCCGGCAATCGCAGCCGTGGACCTGCCGGAGGGTGGCACACTGCAGGTCGTTGCCACCACGGCAACCGTCGCTCAGGTCGTCGGCAAAGTCGGGGGCGATGCCATTCAACTGACCGGCCTCATCCAGCCGGGACAGGATTCTCACGCTTACCAGCCCACTCCGCGCGATGTCGCCGCCATGACCCAGGCGGACCTGTTGTTCATCAATGGCGCCGGGCTGGAGGAGTTCATGCACGACATCATGGACAACCTGCAGGGGAAGGTGACCATCGTCCCCGTTTCGGCGGGGATTAACCTG
>DMIX01000382.1:0-5469 GCA_003451975.1 Propionibacteriaceae bacterium | reverse complement strand
ACCCCGCCAATGTCATGACCTGGGTCGATAATATCGAGGCCGCCCTCAGCAGCGCGGATCCGGCGCACGCCGCCGCTTTCAAGGCGAACGCCGACGCCTTCCGTAGCGAGCTGAAACAGGCGGATGACTGGGCACAGGAAGCCGTGGGGCAGGTTCCGCCGGAAAAGCGCAAAATCGTCACCAATCACGAGTCGTGGAACTACTTCGCCGGTCACTATGGTTTCGAACAGGTCGGGACGGTCGTCCCCGCCGTCACGAGCAGCGTGGAACCATCCGCCCAGGATTTCGCCGCGCTCACGAGAACCCTCAAGGATCAGGGCGTGAGCGTGTTGTTCATCGACTACGAAGTAAACCCGGCGCTGTCAGAAACCATCGCCAACGAAGTCGGGGCAAAAGTCGTGCGCATCTGGCATGACATCAGTCCGCAGGGAGAAGGGGCCGATACGTACGTCGATTGGCTCCACTATAACGTGAATCAGTTCGTCGATAACTTGAAGTAGCGGGTGCAGGTAAGTGTGGCGTCACCGCCACCGGAAAGTGGGTCAATATGGCACAGGTTTTGCGGGAAAAACAGGAGCACATTCAGCCGGGTCCGGCTGGTAGTGCTGCGGCGCTGGAGCTGCGTGACCTGAGCGCCGGCTATAACGGCAGACTGGCGATTGCGGACATCAATCTGCAACTCCGGCACCGCGAGCGCATGGCGCTCGTCGGTCCCAACGGAGCGGGGAAAAGCACGCTGTTCAAATCGATCGTCGGGCTGATGCCACGACGCAGTGGTGAGATTCTGATCCACAACAAGCCGGTAGCGCAGGCTGGTTGGGTGCTCTCCTACATTCCGCAGCATGGAGATGTCGACTGGAACTTCCCCATCACCGTCGGCGAAGTTGTCCTGATGGGGCGCGTCAGGCAGATCGGGTGGTTTCACTGGGCAAAGCAACGGGATTGGGACATCGTGCGCGAGTGTCTGGCAATGGTCGATATGCTGCCCTTGATCAAACGGCAGATCGGCGAGCTTTCCGGCGGACAACAACAACGTGTCTTCATCGCTCGCGCCCTCGCGCAGGGTGCCGACGTCATGCTGATGGACGAGCCGCTCAGCGGTGTAGACGCCACCACCCAGCAAGTGTTCTTCGCGCTGCTCGACGACCTGCGCGCGCGCGATGTCTCGATCATCGTTGCCATGCACGACCTGTTGCTCGCACAGCAGCACTTCGACCGCATCGCCTTGCTGAACCACACGCTGGTTGCAGTCGGCAAGCCCGACCACGTGTTGACGCCGGAGCGGCTGCAAGAAGCCTATGGCGGGCAACTGACCGTGTTCGAATCGGACGAGGCGCGGCTGGTCGTGCCGCACACCCACGGGGAGTGCTGCTGAGGTACAGTGCCGCGCAGACGGGACGGCGGCGTGCGGTCGGCACTGCTGCACGCCCCATCCCGCCTGCCGGGCGCGACGCATCTGGAATCGCTGGAAGGAGCGCAGAGCCAATGGAAGCCATCATCGGATACTTGTTTGAGCCATTCAGTTTCACTTTCATGCAGCGCGGCCTGGCCGCTGCCGTCATGGTCGGGATCGTCGGTGGCGTCATTGGATGTTATGTCGTGTTGAAAGGGATGGCCTTCCTGGGTGATGCGCTCGCGCACGCCATCCTGCCGGGGATCGCCATCGCCTACATCAGCGGGCAGGCGCTGTTCTGGGGCGCGATCATCGCCGGCATCCTGAGCGCCGTCGGCATCTCGTTTCTGTCACGGCAGGAGCGGTTCAAGGAGGATACGTCGATCGGCGTCATCTTCGCCGCGATGTTCGGTCTCGGCATCGCCCTGATCAGCACCATCCGCGGCTACGCCGGAGACCTCACCCACTTACTGTTCGGCAATATCCTCGGCGTGTCACAGGGCGACCTGCTGCTCACCGCCGGGCTGGGCCTGGTGGTGCTGGTGCTGGTGTTCATGTTCTACAAGGAACTGCTGGTGATCTCATTCGACGCGGTGCACGCGGCAGCGCTGCGCCTGCCCATCCGCTGGCTGGACCTGCTGCTCGTCGTGATGATCGCAGTGACCGTCGTCGTTGCGCTGCAGACGGTCGGCGTCGCCCTGGTCGTGGCGATGCTCGTCACGCCGGCAGCCACCGCCTCGATGCTCACCAAACGCCTGCTCGTCATGATGGTGATCGCGGCAGCGCTCGGCGCCGTCTCCGGCCTGATCGGACTCTACGCTTCCTACTGGCTCAACGTGGCCTCCGGTGCAGCGATCGTGCTGGCCGCCACCGCATTTTTCCTGCTGGCCCTGATCCTCGCCCCGCAGCGCGGCCTGCTCTGGCAGCAGTTCCAGGGAAAACGAATGTGAACGGGTCTGCACCGCAAGCCGCCGGTATGCTGCCAGCCGGCTGATTGCCTACAGGATTTCGACCTCGCCCGTGGCGCCATCGACGCGCAGCCGGTCTCCCGATTTCACCGTTGCGTAGAACGCTGCTTCGAGCCGGTCGATCACCGGGATGCGCAGGCCGTAGAATTCTTCGGCGAGAATCGAGCACAGCGTGATCATCGGCTCGGCCCTGACGTTGATCATGGCCGCCGGGGCAACGCCGTTGCGGACCGCTTCGAGAAAAATGCCCGGGTTGCCGGTCGAACCCCGCCCGAAGGTGAACACAAACGCCTTCCCCGCCAGATTCGCGCCCAGCAGCGGGTGGCGGCGGTTGATGATTTCGCCGGATGCCGGATCGATCCCCTGCCAGAATCCGAACGGCTCCAACGCGACGATGGCCTCCGCTTCGCACACTCCACCGGCACAGCCCCTGCCACGAAATCGTTTACTCATCGTGTCCCTCCCCAACGTAGCCGCGTATGGACGCCTCGATGCACTGTGCGGTCCCCGTAAAATGACATGCGGAGCCAACCGTCGTGGGCGTGTAATAGGCGAACTTGGCAGAATCCGTAACCAGATGCCGGAACTGCCAGGCATCCAACGGACAATCGTTCAGGCACGTGCCGGTCATGATCCGCGCGCCCGCCGCCTCTAACCGGTCGATGTAACCCATCTGCCGGGCCACACCTTCTACGACATCGTTCATGCACACCCACAACTCCGTGTTGGGGTGGATTCTCCGGCCTGCCAGCAGCCGGAGATACTCCTCGATCTGTGCGATGGACGCATGGGGGCAACCCAGACCGACCACATCCACCTTGCCGGCACGGAACGTGGACATTCTGTCTTGGGTATCCTGCAATTCCCGCCGCCCAAAGGGGAGCACGTCCTCCCAGGTACCGCCCTGGAACGCCTCGTCCACCGTGCGGGCTTCCGGCGTAATTCCGACTACATGGTACAGCGCTACCGAGCCTGTAGACGCCGCTCCCGCACTGAGAAATTTCAACTGATCGACCGACGCATCACGCACGCCGCGAATGACCGGAATGCGGTCGCCCACCAGACCGCCGATGAAGTAGCCCAAAGCCGCAAAGTCCTCGCCCCGCATGTTCTCGCCGACCTGCGCAGCGACGTCGATGAGAACCTGTCCGCGCCTGTTTTCAGGCAGATGCAGCCCGAAGTACGGCACCTTACCGGCCAAAGCGGCACACAGATCCACGTAGGCGGCCAGGCGATTCGTGCGTGCGCCGATCACCGAGTTGACGAACGCCACCGCACTCGACTCGGACCACCCCACGTGCTGCCCAAAGCGTGGCACGTTCAGCGCGTAGTAGGGTGTACAGGTCCAGGTTGGGATTACGCCCATTGCCTGCAGCAGCTCCGCGATCTTCAGCTGGCGCTGTGCGTAATGCGCAGGTGTTCTGAATGCTTCCCAGCGCACGAAATCGATCGAGCCGGGGTCCAGCGTCGTCGGGACGCGCACGCGTGCACCCGCCTCCACCAACCGCGCGTATACGTCGATCCCGGCCTCGCCGGCAATCTGATACGAGCAGGCGACGAGATGGGCACTCGCAATCGGCACCAACCGTTCGGCATCGTAGCTGTCTCCCAGCTTCACCAGCACCTGCGTCGCGATACGCAGGGGTTCGCCCCCCGTACCATCCAGGTTGCTTCGTTCTTCATCGGTCAACTTCATCGAGGCTGCCTCCTTACAGCGTGTGATTCGCACGTCAACGGAACCGCGAAAAGCAACAATCCGCGCCGCGCTGTCCGCGAACACTGCCGGCTGCGCCGCCATGGCCCCTGCGGATGCGACCCGGCACCCGCAGGGTGCGAACCCGGTCGTGTACGGCGGTCATTCGAGATGCGCGTGCCAAGAATGAAATCGGAGTTCTCTTGACAAACCGTCCAAATTTCGGTATAATTGTATCGCAAGTAAATCGTTTGCGCAAACGATTAAGCCGCTCGTTTTTGTCCTCTCCAACCTTTCAGCTAAGGAGCACAATGGTTTCGTTGCGCGATGTTGCCGAAGCCGCGGAGGTCTCTGCTGCCACCGTATCACACGTCATCAATGGAACCCGGTACGTGAGCCCGGAGCTGACTGCACGCGTGCAACGCGCACTTCGTGACACCGGTTACAAACCCAACCTCGTCGCCAGAAGCCTGCGGACCCAACACTCGCAAACGATCGCTCTGATCACTTCCGACATCACGAATCCATTCTATCCGGGGGTCGCGCAAGGGGCGAACTCATTCTCCGAGCAGTATGGTTATGGCCTGATCCTATGTGACATCGAAGAAGATTCCGCTTACGAAGAGAAAACCGCTTTTTGGCTCCAACAAAAGCGCGTCGACGGGTTGCTCTTCACGTCCATCCACATGGACAGCCCCACCATTCTGGCCCTCCACGAAGACCGCTATCCTTTCGTGCTGATCAACCGCAAGCGGAAGGGCTTGCAAACCAACTACGTGGGCATCGACAACCGAGATGGCATGGCCCAAAGCGTCCGGCATCTGGCCGGGCTGGGCCATCGCACGGTCGGGTTCATCGCCGGCCCCTCGTTATCGACTGCCGCCCACGAAAGGATGGACGGTTTCTTCAACGCCGCCCAGGAACACGGGTTGGAAATACATCCCAGTCTGGTTTACAATGGCTCATATCGCATGGACGACGGCTACGGTGCCGTGCTGCACTTTCTGCGCGTCCGGCCCGACATCACCGCCATCGTTGCAGCAAACGACATGATGGCTTTTGGCGCCTGGCAATGCCTGCACCGGCTGGGGATCGAAGTTCCGCTGGAGGTGTCAATCGCCGGGTTCGACGACATTCCGCCCGCCTCGATGGGCCCGGTAGGCCTAACGACCGTGCGCGGTTCCCAGCACACCATGGGACGCCTCGCTGCACGGTTACTCATCGACACGATCGAAGCGGAGACCTACCAGCCACCCCAGCAAATCGTCCTGCCGGCCCCGCTGATCGTTCGAGACACGACTGCCGCGCGCAGAAAGCGCGAGAGGCTCGAAAAAGAACCGGAGGTGATGGCACGTCTCGGTGCCCTGCTCCTCCAAACACTGCAACAGCCAATTGATAAGGAGGTCTCATAGGAA
>DMIX01000447.1 GCA_003451975.1 Propionibacteriaceae bacterium | reverse complement strand
GTTCGGGTCGGCGCGTCCTGCGCCACGACATCCAGCACGGGTCGGGTCGGGTCCGGCTCATCGAGGCGTTGCGGCAGATAACCCAGGTGCTCACACAGTGGCTGTGCCTGGAGCGATCCGAAAGGCGCGTCGCCGAACAAGGTCTGCAGCAGCCGGGTCTTGCCGACCCCATTGCGGCCGCGCAGCGCAGTCCGCTGCGGACCGACGATGAGGTGACTTCGCACGCCGTCGCCGAGTCGAGCCAACTGTCGGTGCGAAGCCAATTGCGGATCGGGAAGGCTGATCGCCACTCGGCGCTCCGAACGAAGCTCGGATTCGGCGCTCGACACGAGTTGTTCGGCCTGCTCGACACGATCAGCCGCACCGCGCCGAACGCGTCCGGCGGTCTGTTGGGCACGGCGACGGCGCTCATCGGCGGCAGCACCGATGAACTTGGCACGGGCCACATCGGACCGTCCGTGGCGGGCGCTGCGAGCCAGCTTGGTCTGAGCCTCAAGTTGCTGACGTTTCTCGACGCGAAGGCGCTGCTTGGCTGTGGCCACGGACTGTTCAGCGGCGGCCTGCTCGGCTACGAGTTGTTCGCAGTAGGACCGGTAGCCGCCACCGTAGAGGCGCAGTCGGCCGTCGTCGAGGTGGGCGATCTGCTGGACACACTCGAGCGCCTCCTCGTCATGGCTGCACAGCAGCACCGATCCGGGCCAGCTTTGCAGTATCTCGCCGAATACGCGGCGGGCTGCCCGGTCGAGGTTGTTGGTGGGCTCATCCAGCACGGCAATGGCCGGGCGGGCGAGCTTCAGACCGATCAAGGCGGTCAGCACCACCTCACCTCCGGAGAGCGCGCCCACTGGTCGATCCACCTCCAGATCGGTCAAACCGGCGGCATCCAGGGCGGCCCGGGCCCGGGCCTCGATCCCCCAGTCATTGCCGATCCGGTCGTACAACTCCGGATCGATCTGACCGGCGGCCACGGCGCGCACCGCGTGTAGAGGTTCGGCGATTCCCAGCAGGTCAGCAACGGTCTGGTCGGTGCGCAACGTGAGATTCTGCGGCAACACACCGACGCTCCCTCGTCGAGTCAGTGTGCCGGAGGTCGGCGTCAGTTCGCCGCTGATCAGCCGCACCAGGGTGGACTTGCCGGCTCCGTTGTGACCGATCAGACCGGTGATGCCGCTGAAAGAGGCATTCACCGATTCCAGGACGCGATCGCCGTCGGGCCAGCTGAAGCTGAGATTGTTGAAGATAAGGACAGGGACGGACATGGTGGACTCCCAGGTTCAGCGATGCGCTGAGACCGGAGTCGTCGGGACTCGACAGGTCGGCGCAGGTGGTCGGTGGCTGAAGCGGAGTCGCGGTACATGTCATCCTCGCTAGTTCGGGAGCCCTTCCATCATGCAATGCTGCGTCGCGGTGAGCAAGTCGGCCCCGCGCAGCGGTTGATGTCGCTGCGGTGCGGCGTCCTCAGCGTCTCTGATGAGAGTCGAAGAAGTCCCAGATCACCGTGGTGGCGTCCAAGGCCCGCGAGGGGGTGTCTGCGCCCGGATAGGTCGACTTCTTCGAACCGGGCCACTGATGACCGGCATCGGCGATCACGATCCAGGTGACGGTGCGTCCGGCTGCGCATTCGGCCGTGGTCGTGGTGACCTCTCCTGACACTGAGGTGCGGGGTGGCGAGCAGTCGTCCCGGTCACGCCAGCCGTCGATCACCTGCGCCAGCGGTGGCCCACTGACTCGTCCCGGTCCATCGCCCAGGGCGCCGTCCAGGCGAACCGTCGAATCATCGGCTCCATGGATGTGGAGCACTGAGGTCGGCTTCGCGCCGTCGCAGTCCACCAATTGGGTCCCAGCCACCGGCGCGACGGCGGTGAACAGAGACGTCTGGCAGGCCATCCGATAGGTCATCATGGCGCCGTTGGACATCCCGGTCAGATACCGCCGACTCTCGTCGATCGGAACCAGCGCAGCGACCTGGGTGACAACCTCGGTGAGGAAGCCCACGTCGTCGATATCGGCCCGTTGGGCCTTGCCGCAGCAGCTACCAGCATTCCAGGTTCGATCCACGCCATCGGGATAGGCCACCACGAATCCGGCGCTATCGGCCAAGGCCTCCCAGCCGTAGCTGGTTTCGGCCTGTGAAGCACTGCCGAGCCCGCCGTGCATCATCATCACCAGCGGGAAGCCTGCTGCCGGTGGGGTGCCGCCGGGCCGATACACGATGACCTCTCGACTCAGCCCCGCGAACTCCACCGCGATGACCTCACGGGTAGCCACACCGGGTCCGGCACCACCAAAGACGGGACGTCCGCTACAGCCGGACCCTGCCACCATCAGCACCAACGCCACCACGATCAGCGACCAACCAGTCGTCGCAGTCAGGGCGATTCGACCGGGTCTAGCGAGACTCACTGGCCGCCAACTGACCACAGGCACCATCAATTTCGCGCCCGCGAGTGTCCCTCACCGTAACCGGGACCCCGCGTGCCTCAAGCCGGGCCCGGAATTGCTCGGCGTCAGCCTTGCGCGAGGCCGTCCATTTCGAACCGGGCGTGGGGTTCAGTGGGATCAGGTTCACATGCACCCAGCCGTAGCCGTTGGGCCCCCGCAGCACTGCGGCCAGATCGTCGGCCCGATAGCCCTGATCGTTGATGTCACGGATCAGCGCGTACTCGATAGACACCCGGCGTCCGGTGTTCAGGAAGTACTGCTTGGCTGCGGCGATCACCTCAGCGATCGGCCAGCGGGTGTTGATCGGACACAGCTCGTCACGCAGCGCGTCGTCGGGGGCGTGCAGACTGACGGCCAGAGTGACGGCCAGGCCCTCATCGGCCAGTTTTCGCATCGCTGGAACCAAACCGACGGTGGAAATCGTCACCCCACGGGCGGAGACACCCAGACCGTCCGGGGCCGGTGCGATGATGCTGCGCACCGCCTGCAGCACCGAGGCGTAGTTCGCCAACGGCTCCCCCATGCCCATGAAGACGATGTTGTTGATCCGGCCGGGCCCGCCAGGCAGTTCCGCGTCGCGCAGCCGACGGCTGGCGTCGATCACCTGGGCGACGATTTCGGAGGCGTTCAGATTACGCTGCAGGCCGCCTTGCCCGGTGGCGCAAAACGGACAGGCCATGCCGCAACCGGCCTGGGAAGAGATGCACACCGTGGCGCGCTCCCGTCCGCGGCCGCTGGCCTTGATGCCTGGCACCCCGTAACGCATCAAGACACTCTCGACCAGGGACCCGTCGCCCAAGCGCCACAACGATTTCACAGTCGTGCCGGCGGCGGCGACCTGATCGACGGTGTGCGCGATCAGGTCGCCGACGCCGGCACGACTGTGAAATCGTTGTGGCGCTTGGGCGACGGGTCCCTGGTCGAGAGTGTCTTGATGCGTTACGGGGTGCCAGGCATCAAGGCCAGCGGCCGCGGACGGGAGCGCGCCACGG
>DMIX01000147.1 GCA_003451975.1 Propionibacteriaceae bacterium | reverse complement strand
CTCGGCGATCTCCTTGTAGGCGAAGCCTTCAACATCGGCCAGATAGACCGCGAGGCGGAAATCCTGCGGCAATTCGCTCAGGGCATCGGTGACCGCCGAATGCGGCATCCGATCCAACGCCTCCATCTCGGCCGAGCGCAACCCCGTCGAGGTGTGCGACTCCGCGCGAGCCAGTTGCCAATCCTCAACCTCGTGGCCGGCACTCTGCGGCTGACGCTGCTTCTTGCGGTAGGAGTTGATGAAGGTGTTGGTCAAGATGCGGTACAGCCACGCCTTCAGATTGGTGCCCGGCGTGAACTGGCCGAAAGATGAGTACGCCTTGGCGAAGGTCTCCTGGACCAGGTCTTCGGCGTCTGCGGGATTGCGTGTCATGCGCAACGCAGCGCCGTACAGCGGGTCGAGATAGACCAAGGCGTCGCGTTCGAAGCGCGCCGAGCGCTCCTCGGTGGTCTCATCGACGCGCGGATCAGCATCAGCGGTCGGGGTTGTTGGCAGATTCATCGGGAACGAGCCTAGCCGGTCGTTACCGCGACGTGCTGTCTCTGCCACCGTCAGTGTGGACATCACATCGACACAACGACACGCCGGGGCGCTCTATTCCGACAGCTCGATCGGCTCGAGCAGCTGCGGACCATCGTTGGCCACTCGATTCACCGCCTGCGACACCGGATGGAACCAGACCTCAGCGGTCGGGGCCGTGAGCAATTCGGTCACCGGCCCCCGCACCTCAGGATCGAGCCAGGTGTCCCAGTTCTGCGGTGGGACCACCATCGGCATGCGGTCGTGCACGAGTCCCAATTGGTCGGTGGCCTCAGTGGTGATGATGGCCGCAGTGACCAGCCAACTCCGATCGGGACCACGCCAGTATTCATACAGGCCGGCCATGGCCAGCGGTTGGCCGTTGCGAGGCGCGATGAAGTACGGCTGTTTGACGGGCTTTCCCAGCGCTGGGGTGTGGGCACGCCACTCGAAGTAGCCGTCCGCCGGAATCAGACACCGACGGCGGGCCAAGGCGGCCCGAAAGGACGGCTTGTCAGCGACGGTTTCGACCCGGGCATTGATCAGTCGCGCGCCATGATCGGGATCCTTGGCCCACGACGGCACCAAGCCCCAACGCAGCGCGGCAAGCCGACGCTGCGCCCTCGATTCGCCCACCTGAGCGAGCACGGCAGCGATCAGCGAGGTGGGAGCGACGTTGTATCTCGGCGCAGGTAGCGGCTCAACGACCTCGTCGATCTCGAAGAACGCCACCAAATCCTCCACCGAGCTACTGGCAGCGAATCGTCCACACATGCCCGCGTCCTCACTCCCGGTGGGCCAGAACCGAGCGCACCCGGTTCGCCAGTTGCTCGGGAATCACCGATTCCGGGTCGCGGCGCATGGCTGCCAAAGCGCCGGTGACACCGACCATCGAGGCGTACAGGGCCGGACAGGTCGGACAACCGGCCAGATGTTTCTCCAGTAATGCGCGCTCCCTGGAGTCGAGTTCGTCATCGAGATAGTCACCGATGCGGCTACGCACCGTCCAACAGTTCAACGGAACCCCGGCCAGATCAGCGCGCCGCTCGACTCCGCTGGCCAACGCGCTCACCAGCATCTGCCGACCACGGCGCAACCGCTGCTTGGCCGCGGCCAGCGATACCTCCTGAATCTCGGCCACCTCCGGAACGGTGAGACCTTCGACATCGTGCAGCAGCACGGCGGCGCGGTAGTTGGCCGGAACCCGGATCAGCGCATCACGCAGAGCGTCACGATCCTCGGCGCGTTCCACCACCACATCGGCGGAGACGCTGTAAGCATCGTCGGCCCAATCCCGCTCGTTGGCCGCCGCCAACTCCTCGGCGTCGTCCACCGGCAGCGGGCGGCGGCGACGCTGATCGTCCAGGAAACGGCGGTACATGATCCGGTGCAACCAGGTAGCCGGCCCGGAGTCGCCTCGGAACTGGTCGGCTCGCTCCAGGCCGCGCACCACCGTATCTTGCACCAACTCAGTGGCCGCATCGCTGTCGCGGGTCAGGGCCAGCGCATAACGCATCAGGCCGGGTACCTGCTCGGCTATCGAATCGGCGGTGATAGGCACATGGTGAATCTACCGCGCTGCACGGTGCCCGCTCAGGACTGCGTGGTGTGGGTGGAGATCCCCAACAACCGGTACAGCGGGCAGAAGCCGACGATGGCAGTCACCAGCGCAATCACGGCCACCACGGCGAGCACGATGCCCCACACGCTGGTCAGACCGGCCGAAACGGCTCCGATCACCGCAGCGACGCCGATGACCGCACGCACGACCCTGTCAATGGTGCCGACGTTCTTGTTCATTTTCGGACTCCTTCGTTGTGCTTCTACCGACATAGACGCAGCAACCGCCGATTTCGATACCGGGTGGTTCTGTCACCAATTGCCACCACCGGCGGCCCGTGGCTTGGCAGGCGTACCCCATCGCGAGTAGGAATGACCCATGAGCCTGTTCCGCTTTGCAGCCCGATCCCTGCTCGCCAGCTACTTCGTCGTGAACGGAGTCAACGCTCTGCGCAAACCTGAGGACTTCACCGACGCGGCCAAACCCGTGCTCGACATGGCGGTGCCTGCCTGTCGCCGGGTGCTGCCGTCCGAAGTCGCGTCCTTCCTGCCCGACGACGCCACCGGCGTGGTCCGACTCACCGCCGCTGCCCAGATCGTCGGCGGCTTCTGCCTGGCCACCGGTCTTGCTCGACGCTTCGGTGCGGCGCTGTTGGCCGCCTCGATGGTGCCGACGGTCGTCAGTCGCAATCCGCTCACCGGCGACGCCCAGGCGCGCAGCGAATTCGGCACCGACATCGCACTTCTCGGTGGCGTGGCCTTGGCCTCCATGGACACCGAGGGTGAACCCGACATGTTCTGGCGACTGCGCATGCGCCGACGGATGCTCAGCAGTGACGCCGCCCGTCGCAAGGCAGAGCGTGCCACCAAGCGCGCACTGCGATCTGGCGAAAGTACCGCTTCTTGAGTAACTGGCCCGCTCCGCTCGCGTCGGGCCCCGTCCAGGGACGGGTCGTCATCCCCGGATCCAAGTCGGCGTCGGCGCGCAGCCTGTTGCTGGCGGCCCTGGCCGACGGTCCCAGCACCCTCAGCGGTGTGCTCGAATCCCGCGACACCCGGTTGATGCGCGCCGGCCTGCAGACCCTCGGCGCAACCTTCACTGATCTCAGCGACGACGCCGTGCGCATCGAACCGCTGACCACCGTCCACGGCGGCGGCAGCATCGATGTAGGACTGTCCGGCACCGTACTGCGGTTCCTGCCGCCGATCGCGGCGATGGCCGACACCGCCACCGGCTTCTACGGTGACGCCGAGGTCTCCGCCCGTCCGATCGCCCCGCTGTTGGACAGCCTGGCCAGTATGGGCGCCCGCGTCGACGCCCGTAAGGTTCCCTTCGCCATCGGCGGCGGTGCCCGGTTCCGCGGCGGCGCGGTGAGCATTGACGCTCACGCCTCCAGCCAGTTCATCTCGGCGCTGCTGCTCAGCGGCGCCCGATTCCCCGAAGGCCTGCGGCTCCGCCACCACGGCGCACCAGTGCCATCACGGCCACACATCGACATGACCTGCACCTTGCTGGCCCGCCACGGGGTGGTGGTGCATCACCCTGATGAGAACAGCTGGGAGATCGCACCCACCGCGATCTCTGCCCTCGATGAGCGGATCGAGCCCGACTTGACCAATGCCGCAACCATGCTCGCCGCCGCCCTGGTGACCGGCGGCTCGATCAGCACCTTGTGGCCGGCCGATTCGGTTCAGGCCGCCGATCAGCTCGCCGAGGTGTTGGTCGCCTTCGGTGGCCAGCTGCGGTACCTTCCCTCGCCCGATGGTCGTCTCTTAGAGGTCACCGGCGCCGGATCGATGTCCGCAGTGGATCTCGACCTGGGTGCGATCAGCGAGGTCACGCCGGTGGCAGCGGCGTTGGCAGCCTTGGCGACCGGACCGAGCAGACTGCGCGGGGTGGGTCACATTCGTGGCCATGAGACTGACCGGCTGGCCGCTTTGTCGACTGAACTCAACCGTCTGGGAGCCAGCGTCACCACTGACGCCGATTCGATGCTGATCACACCGGGAAACCTTCGAGGCGGAGTCTTCGCAACCTATGCCGACCACCGACTGGCTCACGCCGGTGCGCTGATCGGGCTGGTCACCGAAGGAGTCGAGCTCGACGATGTGGGCTGCACCACCAAGACCCTCCCTGACTTCCCGGGTCTGTGGCACGACCTGGTGGGGACCGCATCATGAGTCGTCGTGGGTCGGATGCCATCACCGACGATCCCCATGCCGGTTTCGACAGGGCCGGAGCGCGTCGCCGCAGCCGCCCACGCACCAAGGAGCGTCCCAGCTACGCCGACGCGGTACGCGCCATCGTGGTCGGCGTCGACCGAGGCCGATTCCGCTGCCGGATCGAGGGACAATCCCAACAGGTGACGGCGGTCAAGGCTCGCAGCCTGCCGCGCGGCGCGGTCATCGTCGGCGATCTGGTTGATGTGGTCGGTGACACCAACGGCGGCGACGACGCGCTGGCGCGCATTGTGGGCGTCGCCGAACGCAGCACCGTGTTGCGTCGCACCGCCGACGACGATGACCCCTACGAGAGGCCGATCGTCGCCAACGCCGATCAGTTGGCCATCGTCGCCGCCTTGGCAGATCCCCCGCCGCGGGTCGGCATGATCGATCGCATTCTGGTCGCCGCCTATGACGCGGGATTGGATCCGCTACTGGTGCTCACCAAGTCCGACCTGGCAGCACCTGCCGGCTTGATGGCCACCTATCGTCCACTGGGGCTGCGAGTCGTCGCTGTCGAACCCGGAGCCGATCTGACTGAACTCGAAGCAGCACTGGCGGGCC
>DMIX01000415.1 GCA_003451975.1 Propionibacteriaceae bacterium | reverse complement strand
TGCCGATCCTCTATCCGGTCTTCATCACGACGATGGGGCTGACGTATTCGCAGGTCGGTGTGGCGGCGTTCATATCCGGGTCGGGGGCTACGCTGTCGCAACCGATCTTCGGCCACCTGAGTGACCGCTGGGGTGCGCGCCGGTTGGTCGCGGCGAGCCTGGTCTGGAGCGGGGTATTGATGGGTCTGGTCGGGCTGGTCAACGACTACGGGGTCCTACTCGTGGTGGTTGGTCTGGGGGCACTGGGATCGGCGGCGTATCACCCGGCCGGCGCGAGTGCTGCCGGGTCAATTGCCGGCTCCAAGAAGGGGGCATCTCTCTCGGTGTTTTCGGTCGGCGGATCGCTGGGTTCGGCGCTGAGTCCGCTGCTGATCACGTTCGCAGTCGGGTGGCTGGGCCTGCCGGGAACACTGCTGCTGGTGCCCATCGGTTTGCTGATTGGCGCGTTGGTTTACCGGCAACTGCGTGACGACGGGGCGCGCACGACTGTGGCGGCGGGTGCACACGTTCTGCAGCGGACAGTGCAGGCACACACCGGCTCAATGCTCGCGCTGGTGTTGGTGGTCCTGATGGTCATGAGCCGGTCGTGGTTCCAGTTCAGCATGATGACCTATCTGCCCGAATGGCTGCAAAGCCAGGGCTGGACGGCAGTCCACAGCGGCCAGATGTTGACCTTGCTGGTTGGTTCGATCGCCGCCGGGGCGCTGCTCGGTGGAGTCCTGTCGGACCACATTGGACGCTGGAAGATCTTGATGCTGTCCCTGGGATTTCTTCCGCCGGCGTTGTGGCTGTTTTTGAACGCGACGGGAACGTTCCAGGTGGTATGGGTCAGTATCATTGGGATCTTGCTCGGTGGGAGCTTTCCGGTGAGCATTGCTGCGGCACAGGAGGCCTGGCCGCGCAGTGTCGGCGTCGCTTCCGGACTCGTGACCGGGTTGGGTTGGCTGCCTGGCGGTATCGGCGCCTCGTTTACCGGCATCATGGCCGACCGGACGTCGCTGACAGCGGCGTTGTACCTGTTGCTCGTTCCGCCGCTCGTAGGGTTGGTCTGCTCGATCGTTTATGCGAACGAACAGCGCACGGAAGCCCGGCGCCGCATACCGCAGAGTCTGCCGGAGTGACGCGCCTCGTGAGGCCCGCGGTGGGCGAGCGAGGCGAAATGTGTGATCGGCGTGCGTTCTCAAGTGGTGATCTACTGGAGGAGGTCCAATATGCAACGCGTCGTATGTTTGACCGTAGTGGTATCATTGGTGTTGAGTGTGATGTCTATTGCCTGTGGAATCGCGTTGGCGCAGGGCGGCACAGGCGCCCTACCGGAGAACCAAATGGTTACAGTTGGGGATATCGATGTGGCTTATCGTGTCTACGGAGAGGGGGAACCCCTCGTCCTGATCAGTGGCTACGGCGAGACGATGGACGACTGGGATCCGTCCGTGGTGGAAACTCTCGCCGGTAAATACAAGGTAATCGAATTCGATAACCGGGGCATCGGTGGAACGACCGAGGGCACCGAACCGTTCTCGGTCGTACAATTTTCCGAGGACGCCGCCGGCTTCATCGAGGCGCTGAATATCGGTCCCGTACACGTATTGGGCTATTCGATGGGGTCCATGACCGCAATCGAGTTGGTCTTGAATCATCCGACTCTGGTGAAGAAGCTGGTCCTCTACGGGACGAGTCCGGGTGGCCCCAACGCCATTCCGATGTCCGCCAGCACGGTGAAGGACCTGACCGATACCTCGGGCACGCCGCAGGAACGTGGCGAGCGCCTCCTGCGGCTCATGTTTCCGGCGGAGTGGTTCGATGCGCACATGCAGGAGATCTTTGCGCTGTTTACCCGTCCACATGAGGAGGTCTCATTGGACGTTGTCAACCGGCAGACTGAGGCCCTCGGTTCGTGGGCGGGTCGTTGGGACGATCTCCCCGCCATCCAGAGCGACACGCTGGTGATTGTGGGCAGAGAGGATATCATCGCGCCGGCCGAAAACTCGGTGAAGGTCGCCGGCAGGATTCCGGGCGCATGGCTGGTCCAATTGAAGGGCGCCGGACATGGCGCGATGTACCAGTATCCGGACACCTTCGCACAACTCGTGTTAGACTTCCTTGCTGCGCCGTAGGCACATGTGGTTGGATGCGCCGAAGATTTTGGGGCGACCGGCGAGCGCCCCTACGCATTGTCGACGCGGTGGCGCGCCACGGGGCGACACACAGGCCCGCCCGCTACGTCTGGGACACAGATGAAACGTGGTTTTCCCCGCCTCCCTCCTACCCACCCTGCTCGCCAGCACGCTTGATTTGTGCAGTGATTCGTGCTACAATAGACGTATCTGATATTCAACGAGCACTGAAGGGAGAGGGGCTGATGTTACGCTGTTTAACGTATTCCAAACACACATTACAGCGATGTCTGATCGGGGTCACCGTCGTTGCGGTCCTGCTGGGTAGCGTATCGAGTGTGTTGGCCGCGCCGCCCGCCCAGGACACTACCAGTTGGCTGGTGATGTACTACGGCGATGCCGATGACGAGATTCTCGAGTATGATATTCTGACCGACGCAAACAAGATCGAGTTGGCCGGATCCGCCGGCGATGTGCAGCTCGTGGCCCAACTGGATCGCTTCAAGGGTGGGTATCACGGAGACGGCGATTGGACGTCTACGAAGCGGTTCTTCATCACCTACGACGAGGATCTGAAAGTGCTCGCATCCGAGGAACTGGAAGATATCGGCGAGGTGGCGATGTCGGACGGCGATACCCTGGCCGATTTCATCACCTGGGCGGCGACAGAGTATCCCGCGGACAAGTACGTGCTGATCCTTTCGGATCACGGTGCGGGCTGGCCGGGCGGTTGGAGCGATCCCGATCCGGGCGGGTTGGGTGCCCACGATATCGCGCTGGCGCACGCGTTCGGCGATATGCTCTTCCTGATGGAGATCGACGACGCGCTGAGCAAGGCACAGGAGGCAGCCGGCATCGCTGAGTTCGAGCTGATCGGGATGGACGCGTGCCTGATGTCCGATCTGGCGGTGTACACTGCGCTGGCAGCGCATGCTCGCTACGCAGTCGCCTCGCAGGAGTCCGAGCCGGACGTCGGCTGGGCCTACAACAGCTTCCTGAAGACGATCCTCGAAGATCCGACGATCGACGGTGCCACCCTGGCGCAGCAGGTGGTGGACAGCTACCTGGTCGACGACGCCAAGATCACCGATCCGCGCGAGCGTGCCGAGCGCATCCTGGGCATGATGGAGGGGAGCGACGAGGTGAGCGCAGAGGAGCTCATCGAGCTGCGCGACGGCCTCGAAAAGATGACGCTCGACGAGATCGCCGCACAGATCCCAGGGCCGGAAGCGATCCTCGAGGACCTGGAAGACAAGATGACGCTGACCGCCGTTGACCTGGCGCAGATTCCGGACGTGCTGTCTGCGGTGAGTGGCCTGGCGCAGGCCCTGACCGGTGTCGACCAGAAGCACGCCGCGGCGGCGCGGACCTACGCCCAAGCATTCGAGACGGTATTCGACGATAATGAACCCTCACCGTATCTCGACCTGGGCAACGTGGCCGAGTTGCTGAAGCAAACGACCGGCGATGCGCAGGTGGCGGCTGCCGCCGACGAGGTGATCACGGCGCTGGGCCGGGCGGTAATCGGCGAAAAGCACGGCCGGCAGAAAGTGGGGGCGAACGGCATCTCGATCTATTTCCCGAACTCGACACTGTTCGCAGCCGATGAATCCGGCTACGACTCGTTCGTCACGGTGGCCGATCGTTTTGCAGCCTCGACCCTGTGG
>DMIX01000364.1 GCA_003451975.1 Propionibacteriaceae bacterium | reverse complement strand
GGCTACCCGGTGCCAGGTCGAGCGCTGGCGCGATAACCTGGAAGGGCACATCCTGAGATGGCCGGAAGGCGACGGCGAACCCCACAGCTGCCGTCTGGCCCTTGTTCTCGATTTGGGTCAAGAACTCGACGGGTTTACCAACCTGCGGGCTACGGTCGTCTGCCTTCAGTCTGACACGCAGGTGCGGCGGCTCAGCTTGGCCGATCTCCAGCGGTGGCTCGACGACCGTGACAGTGAAGGAACGTCGCTCCCACGGCTCAGCCGGTTGCGCAGCCATTTCCGGAGCCTCAGTGGCGACCAGCGCCTCCACCGCATACACACCTGCTGTGCTGAACGTGAACTGGAACTGGACAGGCAACTCCGCATCCAACGGCAGCGCCAGGCCATCGGCAAGGACTTCGAATGACACATCCGGTGAGGGCCGTCCCAACAATCTGAAATGGTCCGCCGCGACATCACCGCGGTTTCTGATCTCGACTTCGAATGTGACCGGCTGTCCCACTTCCACCTGACTGCTGCTCGCCATGATGTCGCCGAGAACCACTTCCGGCTGCGGGGGCAGGCGGAACAGCTCGACGGTCGGCTCTGCGGTGGGGAGCAGAGGTTCTTCAGTAGGCATCGTTGGCTCTGCGGTGGGGACCGCCGGTTCTTCGGTCGGCACCGGTTCCTCGGTCGGCACAGCTGGCTCCTCAGTGGGCGGTAGCGGCTCCACGGTGGGGACCGCCGGTTCCTCGGTCGGGACCGGTTCCCCGGTCGGCACAACTGGCTCCTCAGTTGGGGACACAGGTGTGTCGGACGGCACGGTGGTGGGCGTCGACGTGGGCGGCACGGACACCGGCACAACCCGGATCGTGAGCACGGCGCTATTGCTGCTGCTCAGCAACCCCGGCTCAGCGCTCAAATCGCGCGACTCCAGCGTGACGACGGCCTGCGTGTCGTATGTACCGGAGGCCGGGAAGGCATACTCGAACGTGACCTGCGTCTGTTTTCCAGCCGCGACATTCAGGCCGTCTTGCACCAGCGAGAAGCCGGTGTTGCGCGAAGGGCGCCACACCAGCCGCGCACCGTATGCCGGGCCATCGCCACGGTTGGCGATCTCCGCAGTGAAACGCACAGTTTGCCCTACTTCCGACTGTGTGGTGTCTGCTTTCAGGCTCGAGAGCTGGAGGTTGGGATTGCCTGCGGTCGGTGCCGGTGCGGGTGAAACCGCGAACAGCAGTTCGCGGTGCGACTCATGCCCATCGAAATTGATCCGCGCTTTCGATTCGAACCGGCCCGCTGAGCTGAAGGTATAGTCCCAGTCGACAGACATGGACGCGTCCTCATCGAGATCCAGTCCGCTGGCGACCACCTGATACCTGGCGGACTCGGACGGACGCCATAGCACATCGAAGTCCCGGGCGCGCTTGTCCCCTTCGTTGCGTACACGTAGCGTCAGGTGCACCGTCTGCCCAACGCGCGGTTGTAGAGCGTCGGCCCACAGCTCCTTGATGCGCAAGCGGGCTGTTGGCTGTACGCAAGACCCGTTCACGTTGACCGTCACGCTCTGTGCGACGCGTTCTCCATTGGGGATCACTGCGTTGGCGATGAAAGTCTGGGTCTCACACAAGCGCACGGTTTTTTCCGCGTAATTGTACACGATGGGCTGGTCATCCAACCAGGCTGCCTGGACGTTGCGCACACGTGCACGAATGGTCACCGATTCACCCGCGTTGATAGTGGTACGGTCCGCCCAGATCTGCACGAACGGGGGTGGCGTGGCGGTCGGAGTCGCCGTGGGTGGAGCCGGCACCTGAATCACGACTGTCAGCCGGGGGCCGAAGCGCTGCCCATCGGGCGACACCAACTGCCACATGCTGCGATACGTTCCCGGCGAGCTGGGGGCATACATGAGCACGGTCAGATCTGCCGGCGCTCCGCTGGGCGTCGCCGGCAGTGGCTGGAGAGTCACATCCGGTGGGATGTTTCCGCTCAAGTACTGGAGCGCATAGGTCTTGTCCCACGCACACGTCCCGCTGTTGCGGATGCGCCACGTCTTGTAAAAGGGACTGCCCGGAGCCAACACCGTGTAATCCGGTATCGTGACATCCACAATGAACTCGGCATTGGCGTTGCAGGTGGAAGGCGCAGGGATTGGTTCAGACACGGGCGGGAAATTCCAGAGCTGCACATTGCCATCCAACGCACCGGTCGCCAGGATTCTACCATTCGGCATAAGCGCCATGCTGGCGATCGCGCTATCAGGGGTGTGCAAAGTCTGGAGCAACACCCCATCTGCGGCACGACGCACAGCAATGGTCAGATCATACGAGCTGCTGACAACATAAGCACCATCAGGGGAAAACGTTACGCCGGTCACGCCGCCCTGGTGCATCGCTACGGGCGCTGCGATTTCGCCGGATTGTAGATCCCAGAACCTGATCGCGCCGTCCCCGGAGCCCAGCACGAGGGTCTGCCCATCCGGACTGACTGCCAGGCCCGTCACGCCACCGGCGACGCCCTCAAGCACACGCAATGGAGTCCCATCGTCCGCCTGCCAGAGCCGCACGGTGCCATCGGCGCCACCGGAAACGATCCACGCCCCGTCGGGCGAGAAGCGGACCTGCCACACCGCACCGCTATGCGCCGTCCAGGTCTGCAACAGCGTTCCGTCCGCCGTTTGCCACAACCGGATGCTGCCGTCGGCTGCCGCGCTGGCGATAATGGCACCATCGGGCGAAAACGCCAGCCCACTGACCGCACCCTGCGGTGCCGTGACGGAATCAACGAGCTTTCCGCTATTGGGGTCGAACCACTGCACGTCACCGGTGAAATGCCCGCTGGCGATGAGTCCACTATCTGGTGAGTAAGCCAGGCTGATCACCGGCGTTTCGGTCACCAGGTAGCGAATCAATTGCAGCGAAGAGGCGTTGTACAGGAATATCCCGCTGGCCGTGCCCACGGAGAGCATGCTCCCGTCCGGGCTATACACAACGCGGCACGGCCCGGTCGCTTTGAATGGTTGTGTCTGAAAGGGGAAACCACCGATCGCCGGAGTGAAATTTACCAGCGGTCCCACCGGAACCTCCGCTGTGCCGGCGGGCAGGGAAACGGTTGGAACGATGACGATATCCTGCGCCGCTACAGGTTTGAGCACACCGCCAAGCGGCATCGATAGCTGCATGGCAAACAGAAGCAGCACTACGAGCAGGCGCTGAACTGACCTCCCGCTCATGACGTATGCGAAACGACGCGAGTGCCGGCCTGTCTGAGCACTCGCTTGGCCTTCCGGCCTGCTTATGCGGATCCATCTCTCCATGACATCGGTCTCCTTTCCCGATCACCTCAACGGGTCGGATCCGCTCACGCGGATACCAGGATGCAGATCATTCCCCGCCGTGCACGTACCTGGATGATAGCGCAGATCGATCCGACATCCTAATCGAGAACATACGTGTCATGGAACTGGTTGATGTTGTTCCTACTCCAGTTCTTCTACCGCGATGATCTCGACCGGACAGACATCCGCCGCGGCACGGACGCAATCCTCCAGCGAATCGGGAACAATCCCTACGCTAAGGTCACCATCCAGGCGATACGCTGCGACGATCTGCGATTCTCCATCGTCAGCGCTTTCTTCAAAAACCTCCGGGCATTCGCTCCAACATGCACCACACAGAATGCATTCGTCCCGACTGATGCTAACGCGCAGTTTTCGTGCCATTTTTGTCCCTCCTCCAACAACGTTCTGTGGGGCTGATCCAGCCAGCGACCTAGCGCACGCCCCCGTCCAATGTACACACCAATTGCCGGGTACGTTGCACCATTATCATAGGCTGCCTATTGTACCTCTTCTATGACCGAGGTCATAACGACGCGCCAGCATCGCTTTCCACTTGACGATGGCCTCGACCCGACGTACAATAGGCAACGGGGTCGGCCTTACGTTCATCTTGATTCGACTATCTGCGGAGGGGATTGATGAAACGAGTCCTGTGTTTCGGTGATTCTAACACGTGGGGTTACAATGCGCAGACGTGGGACCGGTTTCCTGCGGACGTGCGCTGGACCGGTGTCATGCATGCCAGCTTGGGCCCTGGCTACGAGGTTATCGAAGAAGGGTTGAACGGGCGGACGACGGTGTGGAACGATCCGATCGAAGGTTACAAGAACGGGTACGATTACCTGATCCCGTGCATCGAGACGCACAAGCCCCTGGATCTCGTCATCATCATGCTCGGCACCAACGATCTGAAGCAGAGGTTCAGTGTGCCGGCAGAGGATATCGCCAAAGGGGCAGCGGTGCTCGTTAGAGCCGTACAGCGAAGTGAAACGGGTAGCGGCGGCGCAGCTCCGGCCGTACTTCTGGCTGCCCCGGCGCCGGTCGAAGAGATCGGCCGTTTCGCGGAAATGTTCCAGGGTGCAGCCGCCAAGTCACGCAAGCTCTCTGCCCATTTCAAGACAATCGCTCAGGAATTGGGATGCCCTCTGTTGGATGCGGGCGAAATCGTCGTGTCCAGTCCCGTGGACGGGATTCATCTCGAGCCGGAGGAACACGCGAAGCTGGGACGTGCGTTGGCTGCTCGCGTCAAAGAGATTATCGGCTGACCATCCCTATAGAGGCCCAGGGATCTTTGAGAGGCCACTGAGCGGAGAATCTGCGCTGCTGGCGACACGTCCTTTGAGATCGGCTGGGGTGTCTTCGT
>DMIX01000102.1 GCA_003451975.1 Propionibacteriaceae bacterium | reverse complement strand
ATCACACCGTGGCCGTGCCGATCTACGGCAAGGCCGAGAGCCTTAATCTGGCCACTGCCGCAGCGGTCTGCCTCTACGCCAGCGCCACTGCGCAGCGTGAAACCAACTAACCCCAAGGAGTGACGTCCATGACCGGGCCCGATTCGCCGGCCGACTTGAGTCAGGAGTCCGTTGACGCCATGGTGGCGTCCGCTGTCGCCGCGATCAGCGCCGTGCAGAGCTCTGCCGAACTCAAAGCAGCTCGCTCGGCTCACGCAGGCGACAAATCGCCGCTGGCGTTGGTCTACCGCGCCATCGGGTCGTTGCCAGGACCGGACCGTAAGGTCGTGGGTCAACGGCTAGGAGCCGCTCGAGCTCAGGTGGCTCAAGCGCTCTCCGACCGGGAGAGCGTCGTGGTGGCCGCCGAGTTGGAGGCCCAGCTCGCCGCTGAGCGCATCGATGTGACCCTGCCGGTCGATCTCGCGCCGCAGGGAGCGCCGCACCCGATCACGGCGTTGATGGATCTCATGGCTGATGTGTTCGTAGCCATGGGCTGGGAAGTTGCTGAAGGGCCAGAAGTGGAGGCCGAGTGGCTGAACTTCGATGCCTTGAACACCGACCCGGACCATCCGGCTCGATCGACCACCGACACGCTGTTCGTGGAGCCATTGCTCAACCATGTGCTGCTGCGGACGCAGACCTCGCCGGTGCAGGCCCGCACCATGCTGGAGCGTGAACTGCCCATCTACATCGTGTGCCCGGGCAAGGTGTACCGCGCCGACGAGATCGACGCCACCCACGTACCGGTGTTCCATCAGATCGAGGGGCTTGTCGTGGACAAGGGAATCTCGTTGGCGCATCTGAAAGGCACCTTGGACCACCTGGCCCAGTCCATGTTCGGCGACGACATCGAGACCCGGATCCGTCCGCACTACTTCCCGTTCACCGAGCCGTCGGCCGAGGTCGATCTGAAGTGTTTCGTCTGCCATGGCGAATCGGTCGGCAATCCGGACGCCCCCTGCCGTACCTGTAAATCGCAGGGATGGATCGAATGGGGCGGCAGCGGTGTCGTCAATCCTCGGGTGCTGATCGCCTGCGGCATCGATCCGACCGAATACTCCGGTTTCGCCTTCGGCATGGGGATCGAGCGCACCTTGATGTTCCGCAACCACGCTGCCGATATGCGCGACATGGTCGAAGGCGATGTGCGGTTCAGCCGTTCTCTGAAAGGAATTGTGCGATGAGGGCGCCCCTAACTTGGCTGGCCGAGCACGTCGAGCTGCCCGAGGGCATGAGCGGAAGGGAACTGTCGGAGGTACTGATCCGCGCCGGTCTGGAAGTCGAGACTGTCGACGAGGTGGGTTCGGATGTGAGCGGCCCCATTGTGGTGGGCCGAATCCTGGCCTTCACCGAGGAACCGCAGAAGAACGGCAAGACCATCCGCTGGGTGCAGGTCGATGTCGGCGCCGAGCACAATCAGCCACACGACGACTACCCGCAGGGCTGCCGCAGCGTGGTCTGCGGTGCGGATAACTTCGCCGTCGACGACCTGGTCGTGGTGTCGCTTCCCGGAGCCAAGCTTCCGGGCGGCTTCGAGATCGCTGCACGAAAGACCTATGGGCATATCTCCGATGGCATGATCTGCGCTGAAGACGAGCTGGGGATCGGCAGCGATCACAGCGGCATCATCGTGTTGCCGAGGTTCGCCGATGACGGCAGCGAACTGCAGCCCGGCGACGACCCGGCTGACTACCTGGTACTGCGCGACGACGTCCTCGACATCGACGTCAGCCCGGATATCGGTTACTGCCTCAGCATTCGTGGGCTGGCCCGCGAAGCCGGGCAGAACCTGGGCGTCGCCTTCACCGATGTCGTGAATCTGGAGACGCCGCAGCCGATCGCAGCCGGGCATCCGGTCATCCTGGAGGATCCGGCCTGCCCGCTGTTCGTGGCATTGACTGTGACCGGCATCGACAAGGATCGACCGACGCCGCGCTGGATGGCACGCCGTCTGGTGATGGCCGGAATGAGGTCGATTTCGCTGGCCGTCGACATCACCAACTATGTGATGCTCGAAACCGGGCAGCCTTTGCACGCTTACGATGCGTCCCTGCTGACTGGGCCGATACGAGTACGGAAGGCGAAACCGGGGGAGACCTTGGTCACCTTGGATGATCAGACCCGCACGTTGGACGCCGATGATCTGCTGATCACCGACGACACTGGTCCCATCGGTTTGGCCGGCGTCATGGGTGGCGAGAGCACGGAGATCGGCGAGCACACCGTCGATGTCGTCATCGAGGCGGCCAACTTCAACTCGCGGACGATTTCTCGAACCCTACGTCGTCACAATCTGCCCTCTGAGGCCTCCAAGCGCTTCCACCGTGGTGTCGATCCGGCTGCGGCCTACAGCGCCGCTCATTTGGCCGCGCGGCTGCTGGTCGAGTTGGCTGGCGGCACTGTGTCGAGCAAGGAAACCGTGGCGGGCGCTGTGCCCGAAGTCCCCACCGTTTCGTTGCGGGCGGATTTGCCCTCTGAAGTGCTGGGAGTGCACGTCGACGCGGAGCGTGTCGTGGAGATTCTGCGTGCCAGCGGTTGCCGCGTCGTGGCCGGGAGTGAGGAACTCGCGATCACCGCGCCCACCTGGCGTCCGGATCTGCGCGACCCCTACGAGTTCGCCGAAGAGATCGGACGCAAACTCGGTCTGGACAAGATTCCATCGCTGCTGCCGGTTGCGCCTCCGGGGCGAGGGCTTACCCGCAGTCAGCGGGCGCGCCGAGCCATCGCAAGGGCTGTGGTCGACGCCGGTTTCGTTGAGGTACTGACCTTCCCGTTCATGGCCGGCGATGACTTGGACCGTTTGGCGGTTCCGGCCGAGGATGCTCGGCGACGTACGGTCAGGTTGGCCAATCCACTGGCCGAGACCGCACCTTTGATGCGCACCACCATGCTGCCCGGTTTGTTCGGTGCCATCGCTCGCAATACCTCGCGCGGCAACGATGATCTGGCCTTGTTCGAGATGGGATCGGTGTTCCTCGCCGGAGCAGGCACCGCTGCGCCCTTGGTTCCGGTGGACCGGCGTCCCAGTGCCGAAGAGATGCAAGCCATCAACGCCGCGCTGCCCGATCAGCCGCGCCACCTCGGTGCGGTCCTGACCGGCCAGTGGTTGCGTGCAGGCTGGAACGGACCAGGTGTCCGGGCAGGCTGGCAGCAAGCGTTCGCGCTGGCGGAAGTGGCTGCGGCCGCCGTGGGTGCTGACGTGGTACGCCGGGCGGCGAGTCGTGCGCCGTGGCATCCCGGTCGGTGCGCTGAACTGCTGGTCGGCGGAATTTCCATCGGCTTCGCGGGAGAGCTGCATCCAGCCGTCATCGCCGACTACGGCCTCCCGAATGGCGCAGCAGCGGTCGAGATCGACCTGGAGGCGCTCACAGCGGCGGCCCCAGTCAGTGGTTCGATCCGTGCAGTGTCGGGCCATCCGGTCGCGAAAGAAGATGTGGCACTCATCGTTCCCGACTCCGTGAGTGCAGCCGAAGTGCAGGCCGCGTTGGCAGACGGCGCGGGGGAACTACTGGAATCGATCAGCCTGTTCGATGTCTTCACTGGTGAACAGGTGCCCAGCGGGCATCGATCCTTGGCCTTCGCGCTCCGTTTCCGTGCATTGGATCGAACTCTCACCGATGCCGAGACGGCTCAGGCGCGAGAGACCGCCGTTGCCGCTGCCGCCAATCTAGGTGCGGTCCTGCGTTCATTCTGATCGGCTCAGGTGTCCCTTTCGTCGCCGTGTTCGGGTCCTTTGTCCTGGGTGAATTGGTGGCTTTGCGTGGGGCTCCGATCGATTCCGGGTGGCCAGTGACGCAATTCATCACGGACGTGAGATGACCGTCTCGGCATGACTGCCGCTGTGCCCGAATGAGGTGCCCGACGTAGACGGATCGGCCAGGGGGCTCTCCGGCAAGGGCTTTCCCGCCGGGTTGCGCAGTTGCGGGGGTGGGGTGGGTGCAGGGTGGCTGTAGCGCAATTCCTCAGAAAAGCGTACGAGCGACACGCTTTTGAGCGTAATCTGATCGCATCAGCAGAGTTGCTGATGATCGTTGAGGGAAGTGACAGAAGTGTCCGCCAACACGTATGTTGCGAAGCGTTTATGGCGATGGTGCCGCGAAGTAGTCGCTGGACTGGCCGGTGTCGCTGTGTCGCTGGTTGGCGCCTCCTCGGTGGTGGCCAACATGACCGAGGGTGTCGGATTCGACTCAGTCGAGCCCAACGCCGCGGTGTTGGTTGTCGCACCGGTTAATGGGTAGCACCTGGTTCAGGTCGAAGAGGATCGCAACCAGGCGCAACTAACAGACTCAGAGGTCGTCGATGGCTTGCACCCCGGCGAAGCGGCGTACTTCGGTCTGACTCTGTCTTTGCGTCATGCTGAAGGGCGGGCCGCGCGGGCTTCGGTGATTCCTGAAGTGGATCTCGCTGGAACTGCTGATCTGTCTTACGAAGTTCGCGCGGTCGCGGACGCGACCCAGTGTCGAGAGCGGTGGTCGGATGGCCATATGGTCGTGTCGCGTCGCAATATCACTGAGGCTGCGCTCGACAGCTTCCTGTTGAGTGGTGACGGTCCGTCGCTCCCACTGTGCATCCGCGTCGCGCATGCCAAGGGTGCCAGCGACGTGGAGACCGGCTCGGTCGTCTGGCGATTCGTGGTTAGCGAGGGGTAACTCGCCGCTGGCGCCTGCTGACTGAGCGCTGACGATCGGTGGAGCGACGTCCCCTTTTGGGTGACGGATAGTTTTCTTGTAAATGTCGCTCTTTTGGGTGACCTGCCCTATGTGAAATGTCCCTCATTCGGGTGACAATCAGTATTGTCTGGTTGTTCCGCATTGGGCTGCCGTCGTGTCCTATCTGCGGGTGACAAGGGGGTATGCGGCCTTTACTGAGGTTAACAAACTCCTCCCAATGTGCCTCGAAAGTTAATGTGTTGTTTGATCCAGTGGCCCCCATCTGCATATAGTTCCTGCCGTGACTCATCCGGCAAGATCGGCACACTAGGGGAAGTAGGCATTGATATGAATAACTCCAGCACGTCCACACAAGACAGGCGTGACCGCCGCCGCAAGGTGGCAGCCCTGCTGGCAGGCGGCCTGGTCGTCGGTGTCGGTACCGCAGCCACTCTGGCCGCGTGGAACGACTCCGAATACGCCGCCAGTACCTTCACCGCGGGCTCTTTCAACATGCAAGGCAGCACCGACCAGTCCAGCTTCGACGAACACACCACCTCCACTGGTGCGGCGGGCCTGGCCTTTTCGGTTCCGGTGACGAATTTGTCTCCGAGCGATGTGGTCTACGCACCCTACGCACTGCGTTTGGACGCCGATACCACCAACGGTGCCGATGTTGTGGTCGACAGCGTGACCGCTACGGGCACCGTCACCAACCTGAGTTACGGCGTGGTCACCACCAGTGCCGCAGGATGCAACGCGGCAGCATTCGCCGGTGGCACCTCGGTTGTCGCCGACGGCACCGCGCTGAGCTCCATCGGCTCGCCTACCGGGTTCACGCTGGCGAAGCCAGTCGCGCCGGCAGACGGTGCTCCGACCTACCTGTGCTTCAAGGTGACCGCCGGTGGCGGCCTCGCCCAGGGCCAGTCAGGTGCGGCCACCTGGAAGTTCACCGCAACCTCTAACTGACGTCGATCTGGATAGTCCGGTCAGCGGCGGCTTCGGCCGCCTGTTGACCGGTACTTCCGGATTCGCGAACGGACCCCTCTCATGTCCAAGCGAAGTGATTCGACGCAGGACAGTGGCGCTCAGCAGCGTCGGGAACCTGCAGGTTTGTGGCACCGGATCGGCCAGATGGCTATTGATGTGGCGCTGTGGACGCTCGGGATCATCGGGCTCATCAGTCTGTTGGCCGCGGTCGCGGCCTACATCTGGGGCTACTCGATCATCCTGTTCTCCACCGGGTCGATGTCTCCGACCATTCCAGCTGGTTCGGCGGCGCTCGTGCAGCGTGTCCCTGCCAGTGAAGTGCAGGTGGGCGATGTCGTGACGGTGGACCGGCAAGATGCGCTACCCATCACCCACCGGGTGACGTCGATCACGCAGGGAACAGGTCCGTCCAAGACGTACATCATCACCATGAAGGGCGACGCCAACGAGGTCGAAGACGTCAGCCCCTACCAGGTCAGTGAAGTACGTCGTGTGGTCTTCTCGGTTCCCGGGGTGGCGCGACCGATCGATCGGCTCCATGAGCCCTGGCTGTTGGCCGTGCTCACTGGGATCGCAGCGATTCTGGTCACGTGGGCCTTCTGGCCCCGGCGACACCGCGAACCGGCTCGGCTGATCGAATCCGAACCTCAAGACCAGTCCGACCCAGCACCGGAGCCCGCAGTGGCGGTTGTGGACTCCGAGAGCCCGAGCGAACTCGTTCGCACAGGCTCGAATCCCTCCGTTTAGGTGGAGATTATGAAGACTGATTCCTTCGCGCAGACAGCGCCAGGAACTCGATGCGACACGCATCGAGCGCTGGTGGCTGCCCGTACGAATGGGATCGAAAACGCCGTCACCGGAGTGCTGGCCGGTGACGGTATTACGGCTGATGAGTTTGCCGACTTGCAGCCGGATCGGGGGGTGGCGCGATGAAGAGGGGTTCGCGCCACCTCCCGGCATATGGCCGGGGGCGTCGCCGCGTCGGCGCCTTGGGCATCGGCCTTGCCGCAGTGCTTTCGCTGGTCTGGGGGCAACAGCCAACTCTGGCGTCCTTCGTGGACGGAGAGTTCGCCGCCAGCAGTTTCACTGCGCGCACCTTGGAAGCCATCACCCCGACCACCAGTGGCGGGCACGCTTCCTCGGTCGACGTGACCTGGCCGGCCGCCGACGGCGATTGGGCCACACCCAGCTATGAGTTGTCGACGGCGTCCACCAATACTGGCACCGGTGCCTACGACATTTACGACGGCACCGCCACCAGCTACACCCATGCCTCGACCAACACGGCGCCGACGACCGGCCAGCTCAGCTTCACTGACATCTCTGCTGGCACCAGCCATGCCTGCGGCATCGTCCGTGGTCAGGTCTATTGCTGGGGAACCAGCAACACCGGCGCGCTGGGCGGTGCAATCAGCCCAGCGACCAGCCCCACTCTGGTGGCTGCGCTTTCAGGGAAACTCGTAGCGGAGATCAGCGCCGGAAACGACCGCACCTGCGCGATCGCTGACGGTCAGGTCTACTGCTGGGGCACCGGCATCGGCGCCACCCCGACGGTGGTGACAGGGATTCCTGGGACGCCCACGTCGCTCAGTTCGGGCGGGAATCAATCCTGCGCCGTGGCCAATGGCGGCGCCTACTGCTGGACTGCGACAACGGCGACACCGGTGGCTGGGGGACTGTCCAGCCGGGTGGTCTCTTCGGTGAGCGTCGGCACGAACCACTCCTGCGCGGTGGCGGACGGCATGGCCTTCTGCTGGGGAACGAACACCTACGGCCAACTCGGCGACGGCACCACAGTGACCCGCACAGCCCCAACTCTGGCCTGGGGTGGGCAAATCACCGGACGCCACGTCAGCGAGATCAGCGCCGGCGACGCCCACACCTGCGCGATCGCGGACGGCAAAGCCTTCTGCTGGGGAGCCGGTGGGTCGGGACGGCTGGGTGACGGCGCCACGGCGAATCGAACTACTGCGGTTGCCGTGAGCGGGATCAGCGGCAAGGTCAGCACAATCGCGGCCGGCTATACCCACAGCTGCGCCGTGGCCGCCGGGGACGCCTATTGCTGGGGATCGACGCCGGGCAACGGTTCGACGGCCAACCAGACCACTGCGGTCGCGCTGACCGCTGGGACGCTTGCCGGACGCACGCTGAACTCCATCAGCGCAGGCAACGGCTTCTCCTGTGCAGTCGGCGATTCCCCGGCCGCCTGTTGGGGATTGGGCACCTCCGGCCAGTTGGGAAACGCAGCGAGCACCACTTCGGTGACTCCGGTCGACGCCGATCTCACCGGCCCCAGCTGTGGCGATGGTGCGGTGCGGCGCTCAGACGGAACCTGCTCACTGGTTCAAGGCCGTGACTACTACTACCAATTGGGCTACACGATTGGGGCCTGGCATGCCCCGAACAGCAGCTGGGTGAAGCGCAGCACCACCACCCGCCCTGCGGTAAGCCCTGCCGTGGGCAGCCGTACGCAGAACTCGATCACGACGAGCTGGGACCCCGCCTCCGAACGGGCGCAGTCCTACGGTCAGTATGAGCTCCAGCGTTCAACCTCCAGCAATGGCAGTTCTCCCGCGACCGTTGCCACCACCGGCGATACCACCTGGACCGATGATGGCGGGTTCGCGCTGAGTCGCGACTTCACCAAGGTGTCCGCCGGCGGCTCTCACAGTTGCGGAATCGTGGACGGGTCGTTGTATTGCTGGGGGGAAAACGGTTCTGGTCAGCTTGGTGTCGGCAACACCACGAGTCAGTCGAAGCCGGCCTTGGTGACCGGAGCGCTCGCTGGCGCGACCGTGACTGACGTGACCGCGGGCGGATCTCACACCTGCGCCCTCACCAGCGACAGCGATCTCTACTGCTGGGGTGCCAACAACTACGGCCAACTCGGCTTGGGGAACACCACCACCCAGACAACCCCGCAGCTGGTTGCAACCGGAATCAGCTCGGTGTCGGCCGGGGCTAACCACACCTGCGATGTCCACAGTGGAGTCGTCTCCTGTTGGGGCCGCAACAACAGCGGCCAGCTCGGCCTGAACAGCACCACCAACCAGAGTGCTCCGCAGCAGGTCGTAGACACCGAAGTCTGTAGTCGTTCGTTCCTGTGGTGGTGCATCAGCTACACCACCGTTTTCGGGAATGGATCGGTGACGTCGGTCGCGGCCGGGGATGCACACACCTGTGTGGTCAACGGCGGTGTTTCCTTCTGCTGGGGCTTGGGTACCTCGGGGCAGCTG
>DMIX01000268.1 GCA_003451975.1 Propionibacteriaceae bacterium | reverse complement strand
GCTCGAGATCGTCGGGGTCGGCTACCGCGTCACCTTGAAGAGCCCCGAGCAACTGGAGTTCAACCTCGGTTTCTCCCATCCGGTGGTGGTGAATGCCCCCAAGGGCATCACCTTCTCGGTGGAGAGCAACACCAAGTTCACCGTTTACGGGATCGACAAGCAGGCGGTGGGCGAGGTCGCCGCGAACATCCGCAAGATCCGCAAGCCTGAGCCTTACAAGGGCAAGGGCGTGCGCTACGCCGGCGAACATGTTCGCCGCAAGGTTGGAAAGGCTGGCAAGTGATGGCTTCCTCGCTTTCGGTCAACAAAGGCATGGCCGACAAGGCTGCGGCGCGTCTGCGTCGTCAGGCTCGCGGTCGCAAGAAGATCGCAGGTACCGCGGAGCGCCCACGGCTCGTTGTGAACCGGTCCAGCCGGCACATCTCGGCCCAGGTGATCGACGACGTTGCCGGCATCACGGTGGCTTCGGCGTCCTCGCTGGAGCTGCGTACCGCTGACGGCGACAAGTCCGCCAAGGCCAAGGAGGTCGGCAAGCTGGTCGCTGAGCGCGCCAAGTCTGCCGGTGTCGCCAGCGTGGTCTTCGACCGCGCCGGCAACAAGTACCACGGGCGGATTGCAGCGCTGGCCGACGGGGCCCGCGAAGCCGGTCTCGGATTCTGACGGAAAGGTAATCACTCACGATGAATGGAACCCAGCGCCGCGGAGGCGGTGCCAGTGGTGAGCAGCGTCGCGGACGCGATGACCGTCGGGGCCGAGACGCCGCTGCTGAGAAGGAAAAGAGCAACTACCTGGAGCGGGTCGTAGCGATCAACCGGGTGGCGAAGGTCGTCCAGGGCGGTCGACGCTTCAGCTTCACCGCTCTGGTCGTCGTCGGTGACGGCGACGGCATGGTCGGCGTCGGCTACGGCAAGGCCAAGGAGGTGCCTGCGGCGATCGCCAAAGGCGTCGAGGAGGCGAAGAAGCACTTCTTCCGCGTTCCTCGCATCCAAGGCACCATCCCGCACCCGGTGCAAGGCGAAAAAGCTGCCGGTGTCGTGATGCTGCGTCCGGCATCGCCGGGTACCGGTGTCATCGCCGGTGGTTCGGCGCGGGCGGTCCTGGAGTGCGCCGGCGTGCACGATGTGCTGGCCAAGTCCCTGGGCTCGGACAACGCGATCAATGTGGTGCATGCCACCGTCGCCGCGTTGCAGAGCCTCGAGGAGCCGGAAGCTGTGGCCAAGCGTCGCGGGCTCTCGGTCGAGGACGTGACCCCGGCCGCGATCCTGCGAGCTCGTGCCGAGGAGGCTCACGCATGACTCGGTTGAAGGTGACCCAGATCCGTTCCGGGATCGGGGGCAAGCAAAATCAGCGCGACACCCTGCGTTCGCTGGGTTTGAAGCGCATCGGCGATGTTGTGGTGAAGGAGGACCGTCCCGAGATTCGGGGCATGGTCGCTGCCATCCCGCACCTGGTCGCCGTCGAGGAGGTCGACTGACATGGCACTGAAGGTTCATCACCTGCGTCCTGCCCCCGGAGCAAAGACCGCAAAGACCCGCGTGGGTCGCGGTGAGGCGTCCAAGGGTAAGACTGCAGGCCGCGGTACGAAGGGCACCGGAGCACGGAAGAACGTTCCGGAGAACTTCGAGGGCGGTCAGATGCCGCTGCACATGCGGCTGCCGAAGTTGCGGGGATTCAACAACCCGTTCCGCGTCGAGTACCAGGTGGTCAATGTGGCCAAGCTGGCCGAGCTCTACCCGGTCGGCGGTGAGGTCACTGTGGCCGATCTGGTCGCCAAGGGTGCGGTTCGCGATGGCCAGTTGGTCAAGATCCTGGGCAACGGCGACCTTGCAGTCGCCGTGCAGGTGAGTGCGAACGCATTCTCTGCATCGGCCAAGACCAAGATCGAGGCCGCCGGCGGTAGTGTCACCGAGCTCTGACCCCTCGCGGAGAGTTCACGATGACCATAGGACAGGACCAGTCGATGTCGGCTGGTCCTGTCTTTCGTCCGGGATTTGTCAGCCCACACGGCTCCTCGGAACCGAGTCGGGAAAACGGTACGTCCTTGATAGAGTTGCCCGGGTTGTCCGGGACTGGTGAGTGTCCTTCGGGATACACAGACCGTTAGGAGTTGGGTTCGGCAATGCTGTCCGCCTTCGCTAATGCGCTACGCACGCCTGACCTGCGCAAGAAGATCCTGTTCACCTTGATGATCCTGGCGATCTTCCGCCTGGGGTCGGTGATTCCCACTCCGAACGTCAACGTGGTTGCGGTGAACACCTGCCGTGCGGCGGCTACCGCCAACGACACCGCTGGCCTGTACTCGATGATCCAGCTGTTCTCCGGCGGCGCACTGCTGCAGTTGGCGATCTTCGCGCTGGGCATCATGCCCTACATCACCGCCAGCATCATTCTGCAGTTGCTCACCGTGGTGATCCCGCGGCTGGAGAAGCTGAAGAAGGAAGGTGCCTCCGGTACCCAGAAGATCACCCAGTACACCCGGTACCTCACCATCGTGCTCGCGGTACTGAACTCCACGGCCTTCGTGACCCTGGCCGTCAACGGTCAGCTCTTCCAGGGATGCACCCAGGACTTGGTCTACGACAAGAGCCTGTTCTCCATCATCACGATGATCCTGACCATGACCGCCGGCACCGGGGTCATCATGTGGCTGGGCGAGTTGATCACCGA
>DMIX01000264.1 GCA_003451975.1 Propionibacteriaceae bacterium | reverse complement strand
GATGCCGGCCGAGTCGTAGCCGCGATATTCCATACGCCGCAGTCCCTCCACGACTACGGTGCGAGCAACCCGAGGACCGACATACCCGATAATTCCACACATAGGCGCCACTGTAGTGGTCGCAGCGAGGTAGCCGAATTCGGACGGCGTATCATCCTGCGCGAAGAGAGGGAGGCCGATGACCAGTCACGCGGTGAGCGGCGGTGGTGCGCCCGAAGACAACCCCTACGGCCCCTACCTGACTTTGGATCGGCAGCTCTGGGCGTCGCTGGCAGAGTCGCGTTCGTTGACACTGGATGAGGAGACGCTGACACGCTTGCGCGGCGTCGGTGACCCGACAGACACCAACGAGGTCCGCGAGGTCTACCGCCCGCTGACCGAGTTGCTGGGCCTGTACTGCCAACGCACCGGTGATCTGTTCTCAGCGAGCCACGAATTCCTCGGGCTGACCGGACGCCGCACCCCCTTCGTGATCGGCGTAGCGGGCTCGGTCGCCGTGGGAAAATCGACCACCGCTCGACTGCTCGCCGAACTGCTGCGGCGTCTGCCGCGACAGCCGCGAGTCGAGCTGGTCACCACTGATGGGTTCCTTTACCCCAATGCCACCTTGGAGAAGCTCGGCCTGCTGGAGCGCAAGGGCTATCCGGAGTCCTACGATCGCAAGCGGTTGTTGAAGTTCGTTATGGACGTCAAGTCCGGGGCCCCGCAGGTGAGCGCACCGCTCTACTCCCATCACAGCTACGACATCGTGCCCGATGAGTTCATCACGGTGAACCGTCCCGACATCCTCATCGTGGAGGGGCTCAATGTGCTGCAAGCGCCCCGCCAGCGCAGCGATGGCACCATGGGGCTGTCGGTGAGCGATTTCTTCGACTTCTCGGTGTACGTCGACGCCGCCGATTCCGACATTCGTCAGTGGTATCTGGATCGTTTCTTGGAGTTGTGGCACACCGCTTTCCGGGACCCGAATTCCTACTTCGTGCGTTTCAGTTCCCTGAGCGAATCCGAGGCGACCCAGATGGCTTTGGAGATCTGGGACACGGTGAATGGACCGAACCTGGATCGAAACATTCGACCCACCCGGGGACGGGCCACCGCGATTCTGCGCAAGGGACCTGATCATCAGGTGAGCTGGGTTCGCATCCGGAAGGTGTGAGGATACCCCTGCGCAGCCTTCCCCCTGACCGTGCTGCACCGCTATTCTTCGGCTGGGGATGCGGCTGCGATTGGCAGGCCTGATCCCGGGGGGATGACGTGATCGAAACACTGACGAGCGATGACGCGCGCGCAGCAGTTCGACTGTGGGAAGAGACCGACCTGACTCGACCGTGGAATGACGCCAGTTCGGATTTTCTCCGCGCGGTGACGGGGGCGAGCGCCGCAGTGCTGGGGATTCGTGACGGAAACACACTGGTAGGCACCGTCATGGTCGGCTTCGACGGTCATCGCGGCTGGGCCTACTACCTGGCTGTGAAGCCGAGCCATCGAGGTCGCGGGCTTGGTCGCCAACTGATGACCGGAGCCGAGACCTGGCTGCGCAATCAAGGCGCGCCGAAGATCCAATTCATGGTGCGCGCTGAGAACAATGAGGTGGTCGATTTCTACACCCACCTCGGTTATGTGCCGCAATATGTGCAAGTGCTCGGTCGTCGGCTGAGCTGAGCTCAGCCAGCGACGGGCGTGGCATGATGGGCCTGCCCTGCCGGGCCGTGAGCTACCCAGAGGAGGCCCGATGCCGATGGAGTCCCGCGGTTTGAGGCGACCGATCTCGCGACGCACGCTGCTGACCGCGGCCGCGCTGGCACCGGTGCTCAGCGCGTGCACCACCAATCCGATCAGCGCCGGCCCAACCCTCACCACGGGGGTGCTTCATTCCACAGCCACCGGCCAGGATCACGAATGGGCGATCTGGTACCCGTCGGGCGCCGACCAAAGCTCGAATCTTCCGGTGGTGATCGTCCTGCACGGCTTGGGCGACACCATCGACGCGGTTCAAGAGCTCGGCTACACCACCCAGGCCACCACCTTGATCAAAGCCGGAGCAGCACCGTTCGCACTCGCCGCGGTGAACGGCTCCGATCTGTTCTGGCAGAAGGTGGGCTCTCAGGACGCCGGCGCAATGGTGGCCAAGGAGTTCGTCGGCGTACTGAGCGACAACGGCCTGGACACCTCCCGCATGGCGCTGACCGGCTGGTCCATGGGCGGTTGGGGGACGCTCCGTCTCGCCGAGGATGAACTCCACGGAAAGCTCCGTGCAGTAGCCGCGATCAGCACACCCTGCTACCCGGACTACAAGTTCGTGCCGGGGCCCTACCAGGAGGTGTTGAGTCGCAAGCTGTTCGAAACCGGCAACTTCTATACCCACCCGAACCGATTGACCGATCTTCCGATCTTCCTCGCCTGCGGCACCGACGACCCCTTCGAGGTCGGCAACGAGAACTTCGTGATCATTCTGGATTCGGAACCCGGTGTGCTGCAGCCCACGCGCGAGTTCGGCCCCGGCGGGCACGATGCCGACTACTGGAGATCAGTCGCGGCGGCCCAGTTCGCTTTCCTCAGCGAACACCTCGCCTGAATCCTGATTCAGCAGCGAGATCGGATCGGCGTCCATCAGCTGGGTGGCGGCCCGGATCAACCCCTCGTCGACCACATTGCGATGGAAAGACCATGAGGCGCTCAGACGTCCGCCGACGAATACCAAGGTGATGGTGATCCCAGCAAGATCGGACGTGGTCGACAACACGCCCAGACCGCGCAGATCAGGCCGCAGCCACGGCAGCATCTCGATGCCGCGGTGGCGGGGCGCAAAGACATAGGCCAACTCCGAGTGCGACTTCACCGCATTCACCGGCCCGTCGTCGGGGCCGGTGATGGTGTGGCGTTTCACGATGGCCGAAGCCAGGGTGAGGAGCACACGCCCAGAGGTGGCCGTCGCAGCGATTACCCGACCGGCTTCGACCGGGTCGTCGGGAAGTTGTTGGCAGAAGCCGACCACCAGATTGCCCCGCGCTTGGACACCGGCCGGCAGATGCCGACGGCAGTCGTAGAGCACCGTGGTGTCGACTGAGACGGGCACCCCGACAGCCCGAAGCGCACGACGCGCCAGTATCAAGTAGATGCTGGCCATCGAGGTGTCCTCGGCGCTGCTGCGCCGCCATTGCTTGATGCGTTGCCAACTGTCGCGGCCGATCACAGCGAAGTACACCGCAAGGTCGGGCTCGCGAACCGGCTCTGCCGCCACCGGGTCAGCCGGGACTCTCGGTTCGATGGGTTTCGTGAACCGTTGGCGCACCAGCGGCAGCAGCCGTTGCTTGCCGGGGCCAAAGGTATTGGTCAGTGCCACCCGGACCGGGTTCCTGATGACCTCCTGCCGGGCCCACGCTGGAATGTCGTCACCGGCCGCGACGTGAACAAGGGCGCTGACGCTGTTGAGGATGGGCTGGGCGTCACCCAGCGCATGATTCTGCCGGTAGATCAGAAAGCTCCCAGCCCGGATGATCAGCGTCGCCTCCGGACCAGGGATCCGTTGGGATTGAACCAGGAGCCGATTCGCCAGCGCCAATACCTCCGGCTCTGGGGTGTCGACCTGCACCAGCGGCGCGTCCAGTTCGACCACGGCTTCGTGGGCCAGCTGCGGCAAGGCGGAGGGGTCGAATCGCCAGTGAGCGCGATCCTCGCTGATGGAGTAGCCCAGCCGTGTGTTCTCACCCAGCTCACCCAGTCGACAGAAGGCGTCCCGCAATGCGTCAATGCCGGGGAGCCGCAGCGGGCCGACCATGATCGAGGTACTCATGTCGAGCCACATTCGGTCCGTCCACGACATGGGACGCGCAGGTGCAGTCTCAGTCATTCATTTCTCGATCTGCCGACATCAGTCCCGTTGCCCAAGCCAGTGCACTGACCAGGAAGCACCACGAGTCTGGCATATTCCGCTGTCACGCGCACCAGCCCCGACAACCGATGATGGCTACGAAGCCGCAGTGTGTTCCAAGGAGAGCCGGTCGCGCACAACCTCAGCAAGACGCTCGGCCACGTCGCGCGCGGCTTGCTCGGTTTCAGCCTCAACCATGACCCGCACCAGTGGCTCGGTACCGGAGGGACGAAGCAGCACCCGGCCGCGATTCCCCAACTCCTGGGCGGCTTGGGACACCGCAGAAGTAACGACAGGGTCGATGCCCGCGCGGACTTTATTCACCCCGGACACATTGATCATCACTTGCGGCAATCGCGTCATGATCGCGGCCAGATCGGCCAACGAACGACCGGTCCGTGCCATGCGCGCAGCCAAGTGCAGGGCAGTGAGGACACCGTCGCCGGTGGTCGCAAATTCACTCATGATCACGTGCCCGGACTGTTCACCGCCCAAGGTGAACCCGTTTGCGTTCATGTCTTCCAGGACGTAGCGGTCACCGACCTTGGTCTGGTCGACATGGATGCCGTGTTCTGCCATGGCGTTGAGGAAGCCCAGATTGCTCATCACCGTGGCGACCACGGTGTCGGAGTGCAGAGTGTGGGTCTCTTTCATCGCCAGTGCCAGGATCGCAAGAATCTGGTCCCCGTCGACCACCTGGCCGGTGGCATCGACCGCGAGGCAACGATCGGCGTCGCCATCCAACGCAATACCGAGGTCGGCCTGGTAGGACACCACGGCCTCCTGCAAGGACTGCATATGGGTGGAGCCGCACTCGTGATTGATGTTGAGGCCGTCGGGGCTCGCGTGCAGTGGCACCACGCGGGCGCCTTGGGCCTCGAAGGCAGATAGTGCCGTCACCGAAGCTGCGCCGTTGGCGCAATCGATCACGACGGTGAGCCCATCAAGGCTGGAGTCGGCTCCCAGACTGCTCACCAGATGGGCCACATACGCTTCCAAGGCGGTGGAATCATCATCGGTGATCCGGCCGACCTTGGCGCCGGTGGGACGCAGCCACACTTCGCCCAGTTGCTGCTCGATGGCGTCCTCGATGACATCGTCGAGCTTGACGCCACCCTTGGCGAAGAACTTGATGCCGTTGTCGGGCATCGGATTGTGACTCGCCGAGAGCATGACACCCAGGTCGGCCTCCATGCTGCCGACTAGGTAGGCCACGGCGGGCGTGGGCATGACTCCGAGCCGAATGACGTCGACCCCGGCCGAGGCAAGCC
>DMIX01000198.1 GCA_003451975.1 Propionibacteriaceae bacterium | reverse complement strand
GCCGGCGTCGGCGACCTGATCGCGCACACCGTCGATCAGGGGCTGCACCAGGCGACTCGCCAGCAGCTCACGCTCGTCCTTGGGAATGTCGGTCCACTGCTCAGGGCGCTCGTTGAAATGGCTGAAGAGCTGGCGACTCAACTGGCTCGCGCGGAACTTCGGCAGACCCAACTCCGCGATGGCCGTCTGACGCTGTTCCACGGTCAGGTCGATCCAATGCGTCGGCGGACGCCCTCGACGCGGCGGCTCCATGACCAGCGGCAAAGTGCGTCCCTCAGCGGCCAACGATGCCGCCACCTCGAAGGCCGACTGTTCCTCTGGCGTCAGGCCAGTCATGACCCGAGGCCCAGCAGGATGAACAGCACCCAGGCTGCCGGAACCGCCACCAGCAACGAATCCAGACGGTCCATCACGCCGCCATGACCCGGCAGGAAGGCACCCATGTCCTTGATACCGACATCGCGTTTGATCATCGATTCGATGAGGTCACCGGCGGTGCCGAAGATCACCACCACTGCAGCCAGCAGCAGACCGACCCACCACGGCCAGGTGGTGACCGTCATCACGAAGATCACGGCGACCAGTCCGGAAAGCAGGAACGATCCGGCCAGGCCTTCCCAGGTCTTCTTCGGGCTGACGACCGGTGCCATCGGATGCTTGCCGAGCAAGGATCCGACGATATAGCCACCGGTATCGCTTCCCACGATTCCCATAAAGACCAGCACGACCTTCGCGACACCATGTTCTTCGGCCAACAGCAGTCCGACAAACGAAGCCAGCAGTGGCACGTACCCGATGATGAACAGGCTTGCGGCGCTGTCGCGGGCGTAGCCCTCCGCACCTCCGAACATCCGCCAACCCAAAGCCACCAGCACGGTGCCGCCGATCGCTCCCAACAGCACCACGTGCCAGGCGATATTGGTGTACTGCTGCAGTTCGGCCGCGGCATAGGTGCCGCCGATGATCACCACATTGCCGATCACCACCGGAATGATCGCCGAGGTCATGCCGACCCGTTGCAGCGCCTGGTGGAGCTCCACCGCCCCCAGGCTGGTCATCACCACCACGAGGGCGACGAAGCCGGGATGCCACCAGATCAGCGTCACCACTACCAGGGCGAACAGGCCCAGCCCAACGCCGATTGCGGCGGGGCTCCTGGCTCGGTGGTGTTCGACAAGCTAGACCTCAAGCAACTCTGCTTCCTTGGCTTTGAGCAGCTCGTCGACGATGTCGGTGTGCTTCTTGGTCACCGCGTCCAACTGCTTCTCTGCGCCTCGGGACTCGTCCTCGCCGATCTCCTTCTCCTTGAGGAGCTTATGCACACTCTCCATCGCGTGCCGGCGGATGTTGCGAACCGCGACCCGGCCTTCTTCGGCCTTCGTCTTGGCAAGCTTGATGTACTCCCTTCGCCGCTCCTCGGTGAGTTGCGGCATCACGATCCGAACCACATTGCCGTCGTTGGCCGGATTCACGCCGAGGTCGGAGTCACGAATCGCCTTCTCGATCCCGGCCATGGCACCCCGGTCGAAGGGCGTGATGAGGACGGTGCGGGCTTCTGGCACCTGGAAGGTGGCGAGTTGCTGCAGTGGCGTTGGAGCGCCGTAGTAGTCGACCAGCAGCTTGTTGAACATGGCCGGATGTGCCCGTCCGGTCCGAATCGCGGCGAACTCCTCCCGCGTATGCTCCACAGCACCTGCCATCTTGTGCGTGGCATCGGCAACGATCTCAGGGATCACTGATTGTCCTTCCGGTTTGGCTGCAGGGCTGGATCAGGCATGCAGCGTGGTTCCGATCTTCTCACCTGCCACCACTCGCGCGATATTGCCGTCTTGACCCAGGTCGAAGAACACCATGGGAAGTCGGTGCTCGCGAGCCAGGCTGACCGCCGTGGCATCGGCCACTTTCAGGTCACGGGCGAGGAAATCGTCGTAGGTGAGTTCGTCATAACGATGAGCGTTGGGATTGGCCTTCGGATCGGAGTCGTAAACGCCGTCAGTGCCCTGCTTGGCCATCAGCAGCACATTCGCGCCCACTTCCAACGCCCGTTGCGCACCGACGGTGTCGGTGGAGAAGAAAGGCATCCCCGAGCCGGCCCCGAAGATGACCACGCGGCCTTTCTCCATGTGCCGGATCGCCCGCAGCGGAATATACGGTTCGGCCACCTGACCCATGGTGATCGCTGTCTGCACCCGGGTCGGCACGCCGGCCTTCTCCAGGAAGTCCTGCAGCGCCAGGCTGTTCATCACGGTTCCCAACATGCCCATGTAGTCAGCGCGGGCGCGGTCCATGCCGCGGGTTTGCAGTTCGGCACCGCGGAAGAAGTTGCCACCGCCCGTGACGATCGCCACCTGAACCCCGTTGTTGACCACATCGGCGATCTGTGCGGCGATGTTGGAGATCACGTCGGGATCGACGCCGAGTTTTCCGCCACCGAAGGCTTCCCCGGATAGCTTCAACAGGACACGTCGATAGGGACTGGGCATCTGGACTCCTTCGGGCACCATCGTGGTCCGGCCTCGGACCTCCAACACCCTAACCGAAACCGCCGCGTGGCAG
>DMIX01000136.1 GCA_003451975.1 Propionibacteriaceae bacterium | reverse complement strand
CGAACGCTTCGCGTTCTCCTCAACCAGCCGGGAGAAATGGGGTGGGTCTTGGCCTCCGGGGGTGACGGGGGAGTAGCGGGTGTAGGTGCGGGGGTTTCGAGACGAAGGCCTCGCGTTCTCCTCAACCAGCCGTGACAAAGAGATCGACGACACGACTGTTGGCCAGTGACGGGCACCTCGCTTAGCTTCGGCTGGTTGAGGAGGCCCGTAGGGCCGTCTCGAAACCAATCGGTTCCTATCCGTTGATGAGGGATTGGAGTTCGCCGATTTCGAGGGTGCGGCTGCCGGTGTAGGTGTGATCGAATGTGCCGTGGTAGCCGTTGGTGGTCCAGTTGATTTGCCAGTGGGTAGCAGCGGTGACGGTGTAGGGGTGTCCGATTTTGGATTTGGTTTGGTAGACGTAGCCGCAAGTCGGGGAGGGCTTGGTTGCTGGTCTCACTTTTTGGGACCTGATGGTGGTCGCTGCGCAGGTCTTCGTGTTTCCGTCGCCCATGGTGAAGGTGGTGGCCGTCCAGGTTGCGGTCAGGGTGAAGCTGAGGCCTTCGTGGTGGGCGGTGGTTGAGATCTGGGTGGGTCGGTCTGTCCATAGCCANNCAGCATGTTCCACTCGTTGACTGACGGGTCGGGGCCGAAGCGTGGGGTCGGGTTGGGGAGCTTGAGCTTGGCTGCGACCTGGTTGACTTGGGTTTGGGTGGGCGCCTTCTTCTTTGCCTTCTTGTGAGTGGCGTCGGGGTCGTAGTCGCGGCATTGGAGTGCGGTGTTGTTGTCGGTGCACCACGGCAGGTTTCCAGGAGCTGAGGCTTTCGGTGCGGGCGTGGCGTGTGGGGTTGGCCCGGGTTGCTTCTTGGTGTTTGAGTTGGAGTCCTCGGTATCGACCGTGTCGTTGCTGGTTAGGGCCCCATGGCATGTCTCCGCTCCACAGCCCAAGTCCGTGTCAGGGTCGGTGATCGGAAGGCCAGTAATGAGGATCAGCGAGGAGAATGCGGCGACAACGAGGGTTTTCAGCATTGGTCGACCAACTTGTAAGTGCCGTCGGTGATCTTGAGTTGGTCGGCTTCGCGAACGAAGTAGACCGTGCGTTCGCTGATTCTTCCCGGGAGGGGCGTCTTGCCTTGCGAGCCCATCTGAACGCTGCTTGTGTCGGTACAGGCGGTCAACGCTACAAGGGAGTTCGCCATGCTCAGGCGGGGTTCTCTGCGGACCCAAGCGATCTTGAACTCGCCTCCGGATGCTGTTGCCTTCGCAGCTTTGAGTGCCTTGTAGACCGTCATCGCGCTTTCTAGGTAGGAACCGGTGGTGGTCGCTAGCAAAACCGGGGTCGCGGCTGACGCGCCGCCAACTCGATGGATCCGCTCGTCTTCGGCTAGGAATTTCCGGTACACGGCCTCGGCTTCTGCGTAGAGCGCGTCTTCCTTGATCTTCTGGTCGTATTCGGCTTTGTAGCAGGGTTGTGCTGTGCCTCCGTCTGAGGGTGTGCAGGTGTAGCTGGGTGCGGCGTTGGGGTCTGGCTGGGTGCAGCCGGATCCGAGTAGGGCGATGATCACCGCGAGTGTGGCGCTGTTTTTGGGGATTGCCATGGGCGTCTCCTGGGGGTGGTTGGTTGCCACCTTGGCACAGGGAAATCGGGGGCGACAACTGCTATTTGGGAGTTGTCCACAGGTGAATCGATAAAAGGCATTTCTTTGTGTGAATTATGGGGGTAGGTGGCGTGAAGGTGGGCGTGTGGGTGCGGGGGTTTCGAGGCGAACGCTTCGCGTTCTCCTCAACCAGCCGAGGGATGGTCGGGCGGCGGTTCGTGGGGTCCTGCGGGTTCACGAGCGCCGTCCGCCAGGGCGGGGACAACCCCTCTCAGGGGGTGCCGCGACACCGGCGGACCACTAGCCTTGGCCTCGAGCAACGTCTGGTGGTGACCGCCCAATGAATCAGATCTCTGAGCCCAGTGCGCTGACGCATGCCCGCGCCTGGCAAACTGCCAGCGGGCTGGTGACTGAATGGCCGCATCTGGTGATCAGTTGGGCCGACTGGTACGAAGGCCCCGCCCATCTGGTCGTGCAGTCTGAGTTCGGCGGGCCGATCCTGCACTTCGACACCGACGACGGACCGCTGTTGGAGTCCCCGGCCACCGAGCTGCAACTGGCCTGGGAAGATCTGCACCACACCAACTTCCGGCGTCTTTCCGATGCCGAGTGGGCCGGCCTGTGGGGCGAACCCGAACCCGACCAGGTCACCGCAAAAGCCGCCATCTACACCACCATCGCCAGTCTGCTCGGCACCGAAGGCCCCACCCAGTGGACGGCACGTCCGGCGAAGATGGTCTTCACCACCGACGATCCCGTTGCCGATCCGGACGCCGTCTTCGCCCTGCTCGGCGGTTTCCCCTCCCTGATGAGCACCGTGCAGTGGTACGCCTCACAACTCCGTGTCGGCCTGCGCCGCTCGCCACTGGCCCAAGACCTCGGCTGGCACGAACCGCTATGGCTGCTGGCCGAGAACTCTCGCCCGGTGGCCGTCCTCGACGAAGCCGGACGGGTACACCTGCCACGGGTCTACTCCAGCGACGACAACTTCGCCGACCTGCTCGAACTGGTCGCCGACGACGCCGACTGGGTGGCCGGTGGGCTGTCCTTCGACCTGTTGGACGCTATCGGACGCCTCGACGGCAATCTCGAAGCCCTGGCCGAGCTGATCCGTCCCGGAGCCCGTCACGCCCTGGGGCCGCGGCGCTCCTGGAACCCCACCGATCCGTCCAAGGAGCGTCCCGAACCGCGGCGCGCACAAGACCTCTGAAACACCGGTCCGGCTCTGCGATGTGGACATCGCGCCGAACCCGGGCAGCACCGCGAGTACGGTGAGGTGCCGCAATTCAGTGCCGAATCCAAGGAGTTGTCGTGAGCCAACGCGCGTCCGCACCGCCCGCCCCGAAAGAACGTGAGGAGTGGACCGGACAGATCGGCTTCCTGCTGGCGGCCATCGGCTCGGCAGTCGGACTGGGCAACATCTGGCGTTTCCCCGGCGTGGCCTACGAAAACGGTGGCGGGGCGTTCATGATCCCCTACCTGGTGGCCATCCTCACCGCCGGAATCCCCATCCTCTTCCTCGACTACGCCATCGGACACCGCTTCCGCGGCTCGGCGCCGCTGTCGCTGCGACGGCTCACCGGCAAAGCCTCCGGCGAAGCACTGGGCTGGTTCCAAGTGGCGGTCAGCTTCATCATCGCCATCTACTACACCGCGGTGATCGCCTGGGCACTGAGCTACTTCGTGTTCTCCTTCACCATCGCCTGGGGTGACGATCCGGCCGGATTCTTCGTCGGCGAATACCTCCAGGTGGGCGATCCCACCCTCACCGGCGGCTTTGTGCCCGGCGTCCTGATCCCCATGGCCGTCGTGTGGGCCCTGGTGCTCGCCGTGCTGGCCGGCGGCATCGCCAAGGGCGTGCAGCGGGTCAACTTGATCGCCATGCCGCTGTTGGTGGTCGGCTTCCTGATCCTGGTGGTGCGCTCCCTCTTCCTGGACGGCGCCCTGGACGGCTTGAACGCCCTGTTCACCCCGCATTGGGCGGCATTGACTGACCCGGCGGTGTGGATCGCCGCCTATAGCCAGGTGTTCTTCTCGCTGTCGATCGCCTTCGGCATCATGATCACCTACGCCTCCTATCGCAAGAAGCGCTCCAACCTGACCTCACCGGGCCTGGTGGTGGCCTTCGCCAACTCTTCTTTCGAACTGCTGGCCGGTATCGGCGTCTTTGCCGCCTTGGGCTTCCTGGCGCATAGCCAAGCCACTACCGTGGGCGAACTCGAAGGTCTCACCGGACCGATCCTCAGCTTCGTCACCTTCCCGTTGATCATCAGCCACATGCCCGGCGG
>DMIX01000135.1 GCA_003451975.1 Propionibacteriaceae bacterium | reverse complement strand
TGGTTGAGGAGGCCCGGAGGGCCGTCTCGAAACCGGGTGGGTTCTATCCGCTGAATCGATCAAACAATTCCCGATGCGCAAAGAATGCTCGAAATGCGAGATGGGCCACCGCCAACCGTTGGCCTAAACACCGTGCGACGCCTCGCGTCGATGCTTAGCCAAACGCTGACGGTGGCCCAGAAACACTCAGGATCAGTCAGTGAACTCAAACCCTTGCGCGCGCAGCGACGCGGCAATGGTGGGGTAGTAGATCGTGGAGTAGGTCTTGGCGGTGTCCTGGGAGTAGGTGCCCATCTGGGTCAGACCCTGCGCGTCCCACCAGGCCCGCAGCACGGCGTCATACTCCGCCACTCCGTTGGCGACCTTGTCCGCGTCGTAGCGCTCGGGCATCGCGTAGGACTCCAGCGGCACCCGCGGCTTGACCTGTGCCATGCGCTCGGTATCGGGGACGCCCAGGGTGGCGGCGACCACCGGGTAGGTGCGCGGCGGCAGCTCCAGAAACTCGATCAGCTGCTCGGGATTGCGGCGAATGCCGCCGATCGGAGTGCTGCCATAGCCCAGCGCGTTGGCTGCTGCCTGGAAGGTCGCCAGCGCAATGCCGGCGTCCACGGAGCCCGCCACGATGCCCTCGGCGGAGCGCTCCACGACCTGCTCGGTGCCGGCGATCTTGGCTGCCTCGGCGGTGCGGTTGAAGTCCATGACGAACACCACAACCACATCAGCACCAGCCACCTGCGGCTGTCCGCCAGCGATCTCTGCGACGCGCGCAATGCGCTGCTTGTCGCGAATCACGAGCAGCGAAGTCTGCTGTCCGTTGATCGACGTCGGGGCTTGCTGCGTGGCGCGCAAGATGGCGTCCAAATCGTCCTCGCGAACCGGCTCGCCGGTGAAGGCGCGCACTGATCGGCGCTGACTGAGTTGCTCGATAACGGGGTTGTTCACCTGTATTGCCTTTCGTGAAATTTCTCAGTGGGGGGTCTTAGCCCAAGCCGATGCCGAACGCGATCAGTCCGATCAGCGGTGGGAGAAGTTGAGTGAGGGCGGCTCGCGCCTTGTCGGGACTGGACGCCAGCAGCACCACACCGGCGAGCACCATGGAAGCAGCGCCGGCGAACACCAGCACGGCGCCAACCAGCGTTGCCCCTGAGGCGAAGACCGAGATTCCGACGGCGACTTCGACAGCCAAGAACAGGTTGTAGAAGCCTTGGTTGAAGGCCAGTGCCTTGGTCGTCTGTACCTCGTCGTCGGTGGTGCCGAACACGGCTCGGGTGCGCTCGGTGGTCCAACTGATCGACTCCAACCAGAAGATGTAGCCATGGATAAGCGCGGCGATGCCAACGATCACAAGCCCGATGGCGACCATTGCGAATCCCTCCGTCCTGACGTTTTGTACTGACCGATCTAATATATACTGTATCGACCAGTACACAAATCGCCTGTTCATGACTGGAGGTCCAGATGGGACGCCCTCAGGAGTTCGACACCGCCCAGGTGGTGCGGGCCGCCCGCGAGGTCTTCTGGGCTGAAGGCTTCCAGGACGCGGCCATGCCTGACCTGGAAGCCGCCACCGGGTTGTGCCGCTCGAGCATCTACCACGCCTTCGGCAGCAAGCGAGGCCTCTTCGATGCCGCCATCACCAACTACCTCGACGAGGTCGTCCGGCCCAAGCTGCGGCCGCTGATGACCGATCCGGTCGCTGCCAGCGCCGTCACCGACTACCTGCTCGGACTTCGCGCCATGATCGAGAAGGCCCAAGGCTCGGACGCATCGGGCGGCTGTCTGCTGGTCAACACCGCCACCTCAGCCCTCGCCGCAGACCCCGCGCTGCGCCAGATCATCGCGGACTACCGCAGCGAACTCGACGCGGCGTTGCTCAGCGGTCTGCGCGCCCGGCACCCGCACAAATCCGAGGCCGAACTCGCCAAGGACAGCCACACCTGCACCGGGCTGATCATCGCCGCACTCTCCATCACGAAGGCCGACCCACAAGGTGCCTTGAGCTATCTCGATCTTGCATTGGCGACGGTAGCTAGTCGGTAGTGCTGCGCCGTGCCCTTCGACAGGCTCAGGGCACGGGGGTCTGCGTTGGCGGAGCTTGTCGAAGCCTGGTGTGCCCTTCGACAGGCTCAGGGCACGGGGGTTGGGTGTCGGGCGTGGATTCTCCCTCGTTGGCTGAGCTTGTCGAAGCCTGAGTTTGTCGATGTCTGGTGGTTTAGCCGTTGATGAGGGATTGGAGTTCGCCGATTTCGAGGGTTCGGTTGCCCGAATAGGTGTGATCGAAGGTGCCGTTGTAGCCGTTGGTTGACCAGTCGATGCGCCAGTGAGTGTCGGCGGTGACGGTGTAGGGGTGTCCGATTTTGGATTTGGTTTGGTAGACGTAGCCGCAAGTCGGGGAGGGCTTGGTTGCTGGTCTCACTTTTTTGGGTCTGATGGTGGTCGCTGCGCAGGTTTTAGTGTTTCCGTCGCCCATGGTGAATGTGGTTGAGGTCCAGGTGGCGGTGAGGGTGAAGTCCAGGCCGTCGTGGTGGGCGGTGGTGCTCACTGTGGTGGGTCGGTCTGTCCAGAGCCAGATGGGGAAACCGACTACCAGCATGTTCCACTCGTTGACTGAGGGGTCAGGGCCGAAACGTGTGAACCGTCCCGGTGTGTCCGGAG
>DMIX01000272.1 GCA_003451975.1 Propionibacteriaceae bacterium | reverse complement strand
CCGGCGTCAACCACACGAACAGACGATGCTTCGCAACCTCTGGCGTCGCCAAGTAACGCCGAAGCGGTGCGAGCGCCCGGCGCATCTCAGGTCGCGCCTCGACGTGCATCCACCACCGCTCAGCGTAAGCCGCCCGCCGGTTCTCGCGGCGCCGCGGGTACACTTCCCGTTGGACGTACTCGAAGGGGGCCTCGTATCGCGCGGCGTCGCTCTTGGATGTACCGGGAGAGTAGTCGATGATCCACATCAATCGACCTCGTCGTGTGATGTCCTTGCCGTTGGCCCACGGGCGCAGCACGTCACTGTTGGGCCGGCCGTGTGGGTTGGGCGCGTGCAACCAGGTGAGGGCTGTCTCGCGGTCGATGTCGAAAGCACCACCTTTGGTGTCTGCCATGAAGGAGACCCCACGGGCACGGGGCAGTCTCTGTGCGGCCGTAAGGTCCAGTGCCGCCGTCAAGTCCGCGTTGATCACCGAGACCTGCTGACCGTCCAGGACGCGCGTGGTCTGTTCACCGTTGTCGAACCCGACCATCGAGACATGGACGTTCGCGCCATCCAGGATCCAGTCACGGTCGCTGACCGCGAGGAAGATGTCCCCAGACTCCTTGATGCGTCGCAGGACATCCCGGCTCGCGCCAGCCCTGATACCCTGCGTCGCCAACAACCCAACCCGCTTGCTCCTCCCCACCTCGACCTGCGCGCGCGCCTTCTCAAACCAGTAGCAGCAGTAGTCGGCCTCGGCGCGCACGCGCCCGTCCCACAGGGTGAACAGGCCCTCCACGTATTCGTCGCCCACGCTGTCTCGAAGCTTGCGAACGCCTAAGAAGGGCGGGTTGCTGACGATGAACTCTGTGGCGGGCCACTCGGGTTCCTGCACGACCGAGTCGGGTTGGAGGTCGAGCACTGCGTCCTTGCACTCGAAGGTTGTCATCGGCCTTAAGATCGGCTCCTGCGGCTGGCCGAAGCCGTTCCTCTTGACCCACTGGAGGTAGCCGATCCACACGGTCATCTGGGCCAACTCGAAGGCGTACTTGCTCAACTCGATGCCATAGAGCTGCCAAGGACCGACGCCGGGCAGGAAGCCGAAGTGCGGCGCCGCGAAGACGATGACCTCCTTCTCAATGTCTTTTAGCTTCTGGAGTGTCACGTAGAGGAAATTGCCCGATCCGCAGGCAGGATCGAGAACCGTGACCGACTGGAGCCGGCCGAGGAAGTCGCGTATCAGGCTGGCCGCCTTCCTGTTCATCCGCTTCGTTGCCTTCCCTTCAAGCAGTGCGGTCGCTTGGTCGCGCACAGCGGCCCACTCGCGGCGGAGCGGTCCCATCACCACCGGCTCGACGATCGTCTCAATGTCTTCGCGACTCGTGTAGTGCGCCCCCAGCTGAGACCGTTTGTCGGGGTCCAGCGCGCGCTCGAACAAGGTGCCGAAGATGGACGGGTCGATCGCCGACCAGTCCAGCGACGTGATGCCCGCCAACATCGCCAGCTCGTCGGACGTCACCTCCAGCGCCTCGGCGTCCTTGAACACGTCGCCGTCGAAGTGCGCGATTCTGTCGGCGCCGAAGTCGCCGCCGGTCGCCATCGCGGCGAACAGGCCGCCGACCGTCGCGCGGAACCGCGCCTGGTCCCGTCCCGCGTTCTCGATCACGCGCGTGAAGATCCGCTCGGGGAGCAGCCCGACGTCTTCGGCGAACAGGCAGAACACGACGCGGTCGAGGAACCGCGCGACCCTCGTGGCCTCAATCCCACGGGACCGCAGCGCCTGCGCGATGTCTGTGATCTTGCCGGCGGTCTCCTCCGTGATGGCCTGGATCGTCTTGCTCGGCCGCAGTCGCTCGGGCTCGTGGAAGACCGCGTGCAGGATCGAGAACTGCTCGGCGTCGGCCAAACCGTCAAGCGTCAGTTCGCGCGTCTCGCCAGGCGTGTTCGGGAAGTGCGTGTGGATCACGATCCGATCGGTGTCGCACGTCACCAGAAGCGGTGGGTTCTCCAGCGCGCCCTGGTACAGCAGGAGCTGCGCGTAGGCCGCGTTCAGGTCGCGGTGCCGGCCCTTGTACTCCCAGCCGAAGAAGCCTCTCTTCCAAACGTCCGCCCAGCCGTCGCCGCCGGTGGCCCTCGCGGCGCCCCGCTCGAACGTGAACCAGGTGCCCTGCGGGTCCGCCGAGACTGGATCAGGGTGATCGACGAGGCGGCACAGGTCGTTGAAGTGCGTCTGGGACGAGGCGCGTTCGGTGAGACCGACGTGGCGCCACTTGGCGATGAACTCAGTGACGGTCATGTCGCAGGCGATCTTACGCCCCGACTGGCCGGCTGGGGAAGCGGATCCTCGTCGGGCGCCGGCACCCAATCACATGGGTCTGGGCATCGCGTATCCCATCCGAGGCTCGTGGCGGNNACGAGACGCTTCGCCTACTTCGAGGCGGATTCTGCCCCAGTAGTCGGCTCGCCTCCGCGAACACCCCGAAGCTGCGCTATCATCGGCCCGTCGGTCGGTCAGGTTTTCGCTCGCTGACGCGCCGCCGAGGAAGCAGGAGGACTCCATGAGCATCCTATGGACGCCGAGTGGCTCGTACCGCCGAGTCGAGTACGCCAGCGAAAGCGACCTGGAATCGGCCATTGTGGAGGTGCAGCACGACCTGTTCGGCGCGAATCGCTTCTACCTGGACGTGAAGAAGAAGATCGGAGCGAAGGGCGGCATTCGCAACGTGCCAGACGGCTACCTGATCGACCTGAGCGGACGCGAGCCGCGCCTGTACGTCGTAGAGAACGAACTCGCAGCACATGATCCCCTCCGCCATATCGCCGTCCAGATTCTCCAATTCTCGCTGTCCTTCGAGTCGGAACCCCACACGGTCAAGAAGGTGCTGTTTGACACCCTCAACGCGGAGGATGAGGTCAAGAAGCGGTGCGAAGCCTACGCGCCACGGAACGGCTACCGCAATCTCGATCATCTGCTGGAACACTTGGTCTGGGAGTCGCCGTTTGGTGCGTTAGTGATCATCGATGAGTTGCCAGAGAACTTGGAGACGGTATTGGCGAAGCGGTTCCAGTTCGGGGTGGAGGTTCTTGAACTTGCCCGCTTCGAGAACAAGAACGGCGACAGGGCCTATCATTTTGCCCCGTTCCTCGCTGACCTCACCGACGACCTGGGAGACGAGGGTGGAGCAAGTCCCAAGTTGTCTCCCGTGAGTGCCGCTGACGTTGATACGGTTGTCGTCCCCGCACGCGAGGAGGGCTTTCAGGAGACGTTCATTGGCGAGAACTGTTGGTACGCGGTTCGCCTCCACGCCACCATGCGGGGGCAGATTCGCTACATCGCCGCGTACCGAGTCGCGCCGGTGCAGGCGATTACGCACATTGCACCCGTCAAGTCCGTAGAGCCCTGGAAGGACACCGGGAAGTGGTGCCTGCACTTTTCCGAACGGGCGAAGGAGATCGCTCCCGTGGGCTTGATCAAGGGCGGGAGGGTGAAGGCTCCCCAGAGCTTGCGCTATACGACGCGGGAACGTCTGATGGCGGCGAAATCACTGGATGACATTTGGTGAGCCGCGCCGCCGCATTCTGGCGAGGCGCCAGACCGATGAGCCAGGCTCTCGCCGAGTGGTTCTGGCGGCTGGGGCCGCGCGCCCTCAGCTGAGAAGCCTACTCGTCACCTAGCTTAC
>DMIX01000343.1 GCA_003451975.1 Propionibacteriaceae bacterium | reverse complement strand
CCCTTCGTCCTCGGCGGTGAGCAGATCGAGCGATGTCACTGTGTTCATGCCCAGCAGCTTGGTCAGCCAGCCAAAGACACGCGGCGTCCGCGATGCAGGCGTGGACGGCAACATTGCGACAACACTAGTTCCGCGTCCCGCCTCACAACCCGGCTAGGCGCCCGTGGCTACGGCCAACAGCGCTTTGCGATCTGCTTCCAGCGCCACCAGGCGCGCGAACAGTTTTGCGTGGGCTGCGGGTTCCTTCTCCGGATCCATGCGTTGCACCTTCGAGCGCAGGTCGGCGATCTCGCGAGCCAGCGGCTTCAGTCGCAGCACCGCTGAATACTCCGCGGCATAGACCTTGGTGGGTTCACGAAGCTCCGGTTCGACCATCATCGTGATCACGAGTTGTTCCAGTGTCGGATCCGACACGGCCTGCAACACTCGCGCCGACCACTCCTGTGGACCGTCGGCAGCTGCGGTGATCGCCGCAAACAATGCCTGGTAGGCGGGGTGAGTGAAGTCCTCAATCGTGAGGTGGTTGAAGTCGTCGTCGAAGAGATCCCGGGCGTGCAGCAGCAAACGCAAGGTGGCCCGCTCCGCCTCCAATTCGCGATCGTCGGGAGGTGGCAGCCGCAGACCCGGGGTGGCCGCAGGCACGTCCGGTGGCATCGGCGCCGAGTCACCAGGGATGTTTGCGGGCCGCTCGTTGCGGGGATGTGACCGTTGGTAGGTGCGAACCTCGGCTCGCACATCCTCCAGTTCCATGCCCACCAACTTGGCAATGTCAGAGACGTACCCACGCACCAGGCTCTTGTCACGGACGCTACTCACCAGCGGCGCGGCGGCACGCACGGCGGCCAGGCGGCCATCAGCACGGTCCAAGTCGTAGCGAGAGACCACATTGCGCATCACGAAGCGGTACAGCGGCTCGCGTTGAGCCACGAGATCCCGAATGGCGGCGTCACCGTCAGCCATTCGCAGATCGCAGGGGTCCAGGCCATTGCGGGCTACGGCCACATAGGTCTGGGCGGCGAAGATGTGATCGTCCTTGAACGCCTTCATCGCCGCAGCCTGGCCGGCGGCGTCACCGTCGAAGGTGAAAATCACCTCGCCGGCAGAGACTTCGCCGGTGCCGAGCAGACGCTGCAGCATCCGACTATGGCCTTCACCGAACGCGGTACCGCACGAGGCGACTGCCGTGTCGACGCCGGCCAGATGGCAGGCCATGACGTCGGTGTACCCCTCGACGATCACCACCTGGTTCTTCTTGGCGATGTTCGCCCTGGCCAGATCGAGTCCGTAGAGCACCTGGGACTTCTTGTAGACCACCGTCTCGGGAGTGTTGAGGTACTTCGCCGGCATTCGGTCGTCCTCGAAGATGCGCCGCGCCCCGAAGCCCAGCACCGAGCCACCGGCGTCGCGGATCGGCCACAACACCCGGCCTTGGAAGAAGTCCCAACCCTGCTCACGGATGAGGCCGGCCTTCACCAGCTCTTCGTCACGAAAACCCCGGGTGCGCAGCTGGTCGCGCAGCTCATGGCCACCCTGCGGCGCGTAGCCGATGCCGAAGTGGGCGGCAGCGTCCTGGTCGAAGCCGCGTCCGTCTAAGAACTGACGTCCGGGCAGGCCCGCAGCAGCGTTCAACTGCTCAGTGAAGTACTCGGCGGCCGCCTTGTTGGCTTCCAGCACCCGCAGCCGTAGGCCTGGTTCGGTCCGCGGCCCATCGGAGTTGGTATAGCGCAGTTGCACACCGCAACGGTCGGCTAACAGTTCGACGGCCTCGCTGAAGCTGATGTTGTTGATCTTCTGAACGAAGTCGAAGACGTCGCCCCCCTCCCCGCAGCCGAAGCAGTGAAAGTAGCCACGAGCGGGCGTCACGTGGAAGGAAGCGGTCTTTTCCTCATGAAAAGGACACAGCCCGGTGAGCGATCCGCCGCCGCCGCGACGCAGCGTGACATGACCACCGACGACGTCTTCGATCCGGGAGCGCTCGCGCACCGTTTCGAGGTCTTCAGGATTGATCATGCCTGCCACAGGCCGAAGTCTAGGACCTCGACCTCGCTGTCCCCAGCCGTCCGCGCCCTAGGTCGAGCACCCGAACGCCCTGCCTGCCTGCGGCACGCCGGTCGTGAGCGGATTCACCCAGTCGGCAGCCGGCGCGGCGAGCCGCTTCAGCTACGCTGAGGCCATGTCGACTCCGCGCCCAGAGCAGACACCGCCACGACCCAATCCCGGTGGTCCGCTCCAGCCGCGTCCGGCCGCAAGTTACGCCGATCTCGTGCGTGGTCAACAATCGGGCGCAAACCCCCAGGACGATCTTGACGGAAGTCAGCGAACCGGCAACTCCTATCACGGGTGGAAACCGACGCGAAGCCCCTGGCCGGGCTACGTCGGGCTGGTCACGGTGATTATTGCCATCCTCATCACGATGTCGGTGATCGGCGCCATGATGCAGGCCGCGCTTCCCCTGGTCGTCAGCCAGGTTCGCCATGGCGTCGACCCGACCGTGTCGCCGGCCATGGTGCAGATGGTGCTCAACGCCTTCGAACAGGCCGCGCCCGACGGTGCCATGCTGGTGAACATCGCCTATTGGCTCGGCGTCGCAGGGGCACTTCTCGGCCTGGTCGGCGCAATCATCGGTCGCGGACGCGGCGCTGGAGTGATGGCCCTGGTGATCGGAATCCTCGCTCCCGTTCTCGTCGGCGTCTACGTCGGTTTGACGCTCGCCCCGATGATCGCGCCCTGACGCGGCCATCGCCGACTAGCGACACCAGCGCCCCGTCAGGCACCCCGACCGATCCCCCGCGGCACCCGATCAGGGTTCCAACCCAGGTGGTCGATGGCCGTCTCGAAGGCATAGCGGTCGGTCATGCCCGCCACATAGGTGACCGCGGCGCGCACCGGGTCAGCGCCACTCAGGACGCCCTGATGGAAGTCCGGGGGCATGTGGGTGGGATTTTCGGCGAAGTAGGCCACCAACGCGCGCAGCACGTCGATCACCGCCGCCGCTTGGGCCAGTGACTCCTCACGGGTGTAGATCCGTTGATAGTTGAAGGCTCGCAGCTCAGCAAGAGCCGCAGCAGGTTCGCTGAACATTCCGACGGTTCCGGTCTGAGTGGTAGCTGCGATCACCGACTCGATGAACACCCCCAGCTGGTCGCTTCGGGTGCGCCCGGCCACATCGACGACCACAGCCGGAAGATCCTGCGGGTTCACGATGCCTGCTGCAACCGCGTCCTCCAGATCGTGTGCGCAATAGGCGATGCGGTCGGCCCAACTCACGATCTCGCCTTCGATGGTCGACGGAGTCGGGCTGGACCACGAGTGATTCCGAATCCCATCGAGGGTTTCGGTGCACAGGTTGAGGTCGGCCAGCACCACATCGGCACCCCAGGGGCCGTGATGGTATCCCTCGGGCAGGAAGGCGTCGAAGGCTTCCTCCGACGCATGACCCCCCGGTCCGTGACCGCAGTCATGGCCCAACGCGATCGCATCGGTGAGGGTGACATTCACGCCCACGCCGCGTGCGATCGCGGTCGCCACCTGGGCCACTTCCAAGGCGTGCGTCAGTCGCGTGCGTTGGTGGTCGGTCGGATACACCACCACCTGCGTCTTGCCCGCCAACCGCCGAAAGGCAGTGGAATGCACGATGCGATCGCGGTCACGCTCGAAACAGGTGCGCTGCGGATCCGCTTCCTCGGCGCGGGCACGATTCCCGGCCCCATGAGCCAGGGTGGCCCCGGGACGCAACCAGGCGGCCTCCCAGGCCTCGCGCTGATCGCGCGTCTGAACAACACCGGCCGTCATCGCAGCACCCGCCGCAGCGTGAGCACGCACCACGGCACCGTCGCTATGGCCGGCCATGGTCCGCGCCCAGGCCTGGGCCCGTCGGTTCACCTCGCTCATGCGGCCATCTTCGCAGGAAAAACCGACAGGCTCGACGCGGGATTCGGCCCGGTGCCGCTGACCGCCGGGCCGAGACTTCCAGTAGCCTGATTCCATGTCGACACCGGGATCCGAATCGCAGCCCCCCTTCCCCACTGGACCGCAGGGCACCGGCGCGGTCCCGCAGCCGCCATACCCGACGCCGGGCGCCTACGGCCCACCTCCGGGTGGACAGCAGCCCGGCTACCCCGGCGGCGCTTCCCCGGCTCCCACACCTCCTGGCTACAACCCTGCCGGCGGCTACCCCCAACAGCCGTGGAATGCACCGCCCACTCAGCCCTATCCCGGACCCGCCCAGAGCTACCCGCCGGCATATCCCACCGCGTACGCCGCCGCACCGGTGCCGGCCAAGAGCCCCTGGCTGGGTCGCATCGCCTTGATCGTGGTCGCAGCGTGCACCGTCATCGCGACGGTCGCCATGGGTCCCTTGGCTGATCTGATGGCACAGCTCATGATCGCCACCGGTTCGACCACGATCTCCAGTGAGGATCTCGTCGCCGCCGCTTCGATGAGCGCGCCCGGCGCAATGATGGCCATGCAAGTCGCCACGTGGGTAGGCATGGCCGCCGCCATCACCGGCCTGATCGCCGCGATCCTCGGACGCGGGCGCGCCACGGGCATCTTCGCCCTGGTGCTGGGCCTGCTGGCGCCGCTGATCATGGTCATCTACGCCGTCATCGTCGTCTTCCCGCTCATCTCCCAATACTGAGCGCTGCCGACCGCGACCCCCTGACACCAACCGAGGCGGGCCCGGCGGCGGACCTGCTCGGCGGACTAGCCGCCGGAGACGTCACATTCGGCGTCGCTGATGTCGCTGTCGCCCAGACTGGTCGAATCCAGCCAGCCATACGGAAGCACTACCCGCTCCCGAGGCGTCCCCTGGCGTCCACGGGGCTGGCCGAGTTCAGTGGCCGGAAAAGCCTGCATCGGGTCGAGCTGGGCGAGCGCGTCGTCCAACTCGACCAAGGAGGCCACCATCGCCAACCGACGTCGCAACTCGCCGCCCACCCCGAATCCCTTGAAATACCAGGCCATGTGTTTGCGCAGATCGGTCAGGCCGTGTCGCTCTCCCGACAGCCCGACGAGCAGCTCGGCGTGGCGACGCACCATGGCCGCCACCTCGCCCAGCGTCGGCAGGGTCCTGCGATCACGTCCTGCAAAAGCATCAGCCAGGTCTCGAAACAGCCATGGTCTACCCAGACAGCCACGTCCGACCACGACGCCGGCGCATCCGGTCTGTTCCACCATGCGCACCGCATCCGAGGCTTCCCAGATGTCGCCGTTACCCAGCACGGGGATGCTCAGCAGCTCCACCAGTTCGGCGATCGGTGCCCAATCGGCTTCACCGGAATAGGCCTGCCGCACGGTGCGTCCGTGCAGCGTGATCGCCGCGCAACCGGAGTCCTCGGCGATGCGTCCGGCATCCCGATAGGTGAGGTGGTCGTCGTCGATCCCCAGCCGGGTCTTCATCGTCACCGGCACCGCATAGCGGTCGGCGGCGCGGACTGCTGCAGTCAATACTGCGGCCAAGCGATCCCGCTTCCACGGAAGCACTCCGCCGCCACCTCGCCGGGTGACTTTGGGCACCGGACAGCCGAAGTTCAGATCGACATGGTTGACCCCGAAGTCCGCGCACAGAATGTCGACGGCGGTTCCCATGACGTCGGCGTCGACTCCGTACAACTGCACAGAGCGCACCCTCTCGCCGGCATCGAAGGTGATCATGTCGAAGGTCTTGGGGATGCGTTCGGCTACCCCACGGGAGGTGATCATTTCCGAGACGTACAGCCCTGGAGCGGTGGTCGCCGATCCGGCACCGCCGTCTTGAGCCTGCTCGCGACACAGTTGGCGGTAGGCGGCATTGGTGATTCCAGCCATCGGGGCCAGCACCACCGGCGGGTCGATCCGCACCCCGCCGCCTGCTGGTGGAGACAACACCAATCCCGGGTACACGTTGACCTCCGTCCCCCTTTTAAGCCGAACCGGGCCAGTCTACGTAGCCTCGCCCAATCGCGACACGGCACGCCGTTGCGCGGATACTGTGGAACTATGCATGATCGCCAGCGAGTGCTCTCGGCTCTCTCGGCACTGCCGAGGCGAGACTTCCTGCCCGCTGAGATCCGCGATCGAGCAGGCCTGGACGAGCCGCTGCCGATCGGCTTCGGCGCCACCTGTTCGCAGCCGTGGACGGTCCAGTTCATGCTGGAGCTCCTCCATGTCGAATCGGGTAACAAGGTCCTCGATATCGGGAGCGGCTCCGGCTGGACCACCGCGCTGCTGGCCCATCTCACCGGACCTGACGGCGCCGTGGTGGGGGTCGAATTGGTGCCCGAGCTGGTCGCGATGGGGCGGGCCAATCTCCCCAAAGGACTGCAACGCTGGGCCCACATCGAGCAGGCGGATCCGCACCTACTCGGGGTGCCGCGTGGCGAGCCGTTCGACCGCATCCTGGTTTCTGCCGATGCCGGCGAGATCCCTGTCGAGCTGGAGGAACAGCTCTCGCTGCACGGACGCATGGTGGTGCCCGCTGCCGGAGTCATGTGGGTCGTCGACCGCGACTACGAAGGCCTCCACCGAGAGCCCGTCACCGGCTATCGCTTCGCCTTCGTCCCGCTGCGACACGCTCCGGCTCAGTAAAGGCGCGACCGGTCAGCAGCCGGGCAGGCGTCCGGCCAGATAGGTCTGAAGCTGATCGATGGCCACTCGCTGCTGCGCCATGGAGTCGCGCTCACGCACCGTCACCGAGTGGTCTTCGAGTGTGTCGAAGTCGACGGTGACGCAGTACGGGGTGCCGATCTCGTCCTGACGGCGGTAGCGGCGCCCGATGGCTTGGGCATCGTCGAACTCGACGTTCCAGAACTTCCGCAACTGCGAAGCCACGTCGCGAGCCTTGGGTGACAGATCGGCGTTGCGCGACAGCGGCAACACCGCCACCTTGACCGGTGACAGCCGCGGGTCGAGCTTCAAGACCGTGCGCACATCCACAC
>DMIX01000220.1 GCA_003451975.1 Propionibacteriaceae bacterium | reverse complement strand
GACCAGCACCATGACAGTCAGGTTCATGGTGCCGCCGCCCAGGCCCTGAATGAAACGCCCCAGCAGCAGGATCTGCATGCTGGGTGCCGATCCGGCCACCACCAGTCCGGCGGCGAAGACGACGAAGCCCACGACCATCGGCAACCGAGGTCCGACCTTGTCGCTGGCCCGACCGGCTACCACGATGGCGACGATCTGCGGGATCACGAAACCCGTGAAGGCCCAGGCGTACAGGTCCAGGTCGCCCAGGTCGGCAGCGGCAGCCGGCATGGCTGTGACGACCGCGATCTGCTCGAAAGCGATCGCCACCACGCACAGCAGCAAGCCCACCACCAGCGCGGTGTGCGAGCGACGACGCGGCTCGGCCTGCTCCACAGCGAGTCCTCTCCTCGATACGATCACGACAACGCGGAGCACCAAGGAGCCCCATGACCATCAGCGAACCGCACGACTCTATGCCTCATTCTGGGCCAGAGCCGACAAGTGGTGCCGGAGCAGCCGGACAAGGCGGCCGGCGATTCGTTGCAGACGATGCCCCCGAAGTCACCCAACCCGCGTCCGCTGAACCGCCGATAACCGCACCACAACCCCCACCAGGGGTACCCGGTTTCATCCCCCCGGATTACGGTTCGCCGAGCGCCTACGCGCCACCGTCGTACACCGATCCGGCGAGCGTTCCACCGATGAGCTTTGCCCCACAGCCGCCAGCCGTCCCAGCCCAACAGCCTGCTGGCAACTACCCGCCGCCACCGCAGGATCTCCCCGGGCTGATTCTGCCCCAACCCGTCGCGTCCCCGGACCTTCCGAGCAGTCCGGAGCAGGTCGGCCGCGGAGTGCTGTTCTCCCTGGCCGGTGTTGCGGTCGGCATCCTGGCGACAGTGGTGTTGTGGCAGTTGCACTTCATCGCTGCCGTCACCAGCCTGCTGATGGCCTGGGCCTGCATCTGGCTGTACACCAAGGGAGCCGGACAACCGCCACGCAAGGGTGTGTTCGCGGTGGTCGCAGTGATCCTGGTCGGAGTCGTTCTGTCGCTCGTGGCAGCCATCTCCTCCGATGCCGTGGGGTACGCCAACGAGTACTTCGCCCAGCCATCCATCTCCGATTACACCGACACCATCGTGCTGGTTTTGAGCACCCCAGAGGTATGGGCCGAATACGGCACGAGCATCGCCATGTATGTGCTCTTCGCCGCGTTGGGTACCGTAGGCATCATCATGCAACTCGCCCGAGGTAAGCAGACGCCATGACCACTGAACAGCCCCAGACCGTGACCATCGTCAAGGAGCGCACCGAGGAGCGCACGCTCCCGGTGCCCGATGAAGGTGACCACGAGCGGTTCTCCCACTACGTGCCCAAAGCGAAACTCACCGAAGCCATGGTCATGGGCACCCCGGTGATCGCGCTGTGCGGCAAGGTGTGGGTACCCTCGCGCAACCCTGATCGCTATCCGGTCTGCCCGGAGTGCAAGGAGATCTGGGAATCTATGCGCGACGGGAACGAGTAGCTTCCCCGGCATGGCCCAAAGCCATTTAGGATGTGGGCCATGGCAACAAAGACGCTTATCGTGCTCCGCCACGCGAAGTCCTCTTGGCAGACCACGGAGTCCGATCAGCGGCGACCGCTCTCGGACCGCGGTGAACGAGATGCAGTCGCAGCCGGAGAGATTCTGGCCGGCTACGACATCGACGCGGTACTCGCCTCGGCAGCAACCCGCGTACGACTGACCTGGGAAGGCGCCCAGGACGGTGGCGCCGAGTGCGAGAACGTTCGTTTCGCTGAGTCGATCTACCACGCCTGGCCCGGTGAACTGCTCTCCATGATCCAGGGCTTCGACGAGGGCACCCCCACGGTGGTCCTCATCGGACATCAGCCCACCTTGTCCGAACTGATCCTCAGCCTGGCCAAGGCCAACGATCTGACTGAGAAGGTGGCCAAGAAGTTCCCCACCTGCGGACTGGCAGTCCTCACTTTTCGGGGCAAGTGGAAGAACCTCGGCGAAGGCAAAGCCACCCTGACGCGATTCGAGATTCCGCGCGGCTGAGCCCTTGCGAAGCGACACTGTTGCAGTGATGCTTCGAGCAATTCTGACGCTGATCCTCACCCTCGCCGTCCTCGCCTCCGGGATCGACCCGGCCAGCGCCGAGGAGCCATCGACGACGGCTTCACCGAGCCCGACGCCCAGCGCCAGCACGACGCCCATGCCGACACCCACCGCCGACCCGGCACCAAGCAAGGAGCCCGACTGCCGCGGTGCCGCCGATACCCGAACTGCGAAAAAGCGAAACAAGCCGTTTCGGGTATGTGGGGTGGCGGTGCTGACCAAACACCATCGCGTCACAGCGGCCTACCACCCCAAGCTGGTCACCGTTTCGGTGCCCCGCAACGGCATCAGCCAGGTGGCCCTGCAGCGAGTCGCAGCCAAAGCTCTCAAGGCGATGTTTGTCCGGGCAAAGAAGGCTGGCCACAAGCTCGTCGTGCGATCTGCCTACCGCTCCTTCAGCACCCAGAAGTACCTCTACCGTCGCGACCATGTTCTCACC
>DMIX01000007.1 GCA_003451975.1 Propionibacteriaceae bacterium | reverse complement strand
GGATGAAGTCGCAGACGTGCTCGACTGGATGGCAGCCAAGGAGATCCTCGCCCGCGACCTGGTGTACGGTGAACTCGTATCCGCCAACTATCTTCCCTAGCGGAGCGGCGATTTGTCCGAGATCATGATTCGGCTTGACGATGTGACGTTCTCCTACAAGAGCGGGGCGGCCGTGTTCGAGCGTTTCTCCTGGCAGGCCGCGACCGGTGATGCGTGGGCGGTGATCGGGCCGTCCGGTTGTGGCAAGACCACGCTGCTCTACTTGATCAGCGGTCTCTACCAACCGTTGGCCGGGACAATCGCCGTCGCTGGTGAGCGCGTGCCGCGTAAGGACCGCGGGCGCACCGGTCTGATCCTGCAGGACTACGGCTTGCTGCCGTGGGCGACCGTGCAGGGCAACGTCGAGCTGGGCCTGCGTATCCGCCAGTTCTATGGTCTGAGCGATATGAATCACGCCGCGAGCGCGCGTGTCGCGTTCTGGCTGGACCGGCTGGGAATCTGCGGGTTGCGCGACAAGTACCCGGCGCAGATCTCGGGTGGCCAGCGCCAGCGCGCTGCGATCGCGCGCACACTGGTCGTGCAGCCGGATGTGCTGTTGATGGATGAGCCGTTCTCGTCGCTCGACGCACTGACCCGCGAAGATCTGCAGAACGTCGTGCTGGAGCTGCAGGCGGAGATGGGCATCACCACCATCGTCGTGACGCACAACATCGAAGAAGCCGTCCTGTTGGGCCGGCGCATCCTCGTCCTCGGCCAGCCGCCGATCCGCGAGCCGCAGGTCGTGGATAACCCGTGCGCGGATCTGGCGCTCTTCCGCGATGCCCCCGAATTCTACAATCAGTGCACGGAGCTGCGCGGGAGGCTCGCCCGATGAAGGGACGGCAGGTGTTGTTGACGGTTGTCGTCCTGCTGGTGCTGTGGGAGGTTGTCGCCCGCCTGTGGGGAGTCAGCGTGCTGCCGCCTGCGTCGAAAGTCCTGCTCGTGTTCTTCGCAGAATTGCCGGGACTGCTGGGTCGCCATCTGCTGGCGAGTACCGGCCGTACGCTGGTGAGCATTGCGCTCGCGGTGACGCTCGCAACGCCGCTGGGCCTGGCGCTCGGCCAGAGCGAGTCGCTGAGCCGCCTGTTGTCGCCGCTGATCTACATCGTATACCCCATCCCGAAGATCGTCTTTCTGCCCATCGTGCTGCTTTTCCTGGGGATTGGCGATGTGTCCAAAGTCTTCCTGATTACCCTCATTTTGTGGTTCCAGGTGTTGGTCGTCGTGCGCGACGAGGCGAGCGCCATCCGCCCCGAGATGATCCACTCCGTCCGCTCGCTGGGCGGCGGGCGGCGGGCGTTGTTTCTCTTCGTCTACCTGCCCGCCTGTTTGCCCGCTGTCCTCACCGCGATCCGCGTGAGCATCGGCACAGCCATCGCCGTGCTCTTCTTCGCCGAATCCTTCGCAACGACATCCGGTCTGGGTTACTACATCATCGTCGATACCTGGGGACGGCTCGATTACGCGGCGATGTACGCCGGCGTCGTGGCGATGAGCCTGCTCGGCGTGGTGTTGTTCTTCACCGTGGACGGTCTGGAACGGCGGCTGTGCCCGTGGAAATGATCGGTGTGTGATACCACCTTTCATTTGGTCATCCGCGACATTCGTGCTAAAACATACTGAAGTCGTATCATTACACATCTGCAATGGAGGGCGACATGACTGACCATCCCTGGACCCAAAGTTTCCCGGGCGCGATCACTGTTTGTGATCCTGAAGGCATCATCCTGGAAATGAACGACCGTTCGCAGCACATGTTCCGCGAGGAGGGTGGGGCCGCCTTGATCGGCACGAACGTGCTGGACTGCCACCCCGAAGCTGCCCGGGCCAAACTGAAAGCCATGCTGCAAACCCAGCGCGCGAATGTGTACACCATCGAGAAGAAGGGCCGCAAGAAGCTGGTCCAACAGACGCCGTGGTACCACGATGGCGAGTACGCCGGTTTCGTCGAGATGGTGATCGATATGCCGGACAATCTGCCCCATTTCGTGCGTGGTTAGCTGACGCTCAGGAGGTGTTCGCCGATGAACTCCAAAGACAGGATCATGACTGCACTGCACGGAGGCAAGCCGGACCGTCTACCGGTGACCGTGCACCAGTGGCAGCCGTACCATCTGGACAAGTACCTGGGTGGCATGTCGCCGCTGGAGGCGTTCGGCGCGGTGGGGATGGACGCCTTCATCCAATACTTCCAGGACATGGGCCAGTTCTGGCTCGTTGACGTCGATTTCGACAAGTTCTCGACGCCGGAATGGCGCGATGAAGTCGAGATCGTCAGCGCTGACCCGGACCAGCGCAGGTACAACCACACCGTCTATACGCCCGCAGGAACGCTGACCTACAAGACCGCCGGCAATCGCCAGACGACCTGGATCACCGAGTATCTGATCAAGCACGACGAGGACATCGAGCTGCTCCGTCGCTATATGCCGGTCCCCGAGCTCGACCTGGAGCCGGTGCGGCGCGCGCACGACGAGGTCGGTGACGCCGGCATCCTGCGCGGGTTCGTGTGGGGCGATCAAGCGGGCTGCTGGCAGCATGCCGCTTGCCTGTACGACATCACAGACCTGATTATGGCGACCTACGACCGGCCGGAATGGGTCCACGAGCTGTTGGACATCCTGCTGGAGAAGAAGTTGCGCTTCATCGCGTCGATGCGCGGAGCGTGCTTCGACCTGATCGAGACCGGCGGCGGCGCGGCGTCGTCGACGGTGATCTCACCACGCTTGTATGAGACGTTCTGCCTGCCGTACGACCGGCAGATGCACGATGCCCTGCACGACCTCGGCTTCCTGGTCACGTATCACACGTGCGGTGGGACCCGAAACATCGAGAATCTGATCGTGCGCAACGGCTGTGACGTCTCCGAGACGCTGGCGCCGCTGAGTATCGGCGGCAACAGCGAGCCGTGGGAGGCAAAGGCCGCCTTCGGTGACCGCGTCGCACTGATCGGCGGGATGGACCAGCACAGTGTGCTCACCAGCGGGAGCGCGACGGAGATCCGCGCGATGGTCCACACGCTGTTCGAACGCGTCGGCTACGACGGCGGTTACGTCCTCGGTTGCGCCGACCACTTCTTCGAGACGCCGGTCGAGAACCTGCACGTCTACGCCGATGCCGCCCGCGAATGCGTGTACTGACATGCGCGGTGCTGCATGCCTCCCCTGTCCACGGGGGAGGTTGGA
>DMIX01000249.1 GCA_003451975.1 Propionibacteriaceae bacterium | reverse complement strand
GGGTTGGTGATCGGCTTGGGAGGCATGCTCGCCGGGGGTGGCCTGGTTTGGGTGCTCAACGGCGGGCAGCCAGTGCCACAGCTGATCTCGGATCTGCTCGGTGTGATTGCCGGGGTCCTGCCGTTTGCGTTGATCGTATTGGGAATCGTGCTGAGTGCTCTTCCGAAGACCCGACGCACTGGTGCGGGAATCCTGCTGAGCTTCGGCATCGCCGTCCTGATCGCGGGTGGCCTGTGTGTCGCGCTGCTCGCCGGTGTCAACACGATCCCGTGAGCCGGCCCGTGACCAATCTGCTAGGGATGGCCTCCCAACCCACTCCGCCGCCGCTAGGTCCGGGACAGCCGCTGCGCGGGGACCGGATCCATCGGTACGTCACCGCCTACTGTCCCCAGTGTCACGAGGCGGATGCTGAGCTCGCCTCGGTGCAACGGCTCTCCGGCGTGCTGCTGGTACGCGACGACACCGTCTGGCTGCAGCGCGCCTGCCCCACGCACGGTTTGATCACCACCCTCTACGACGAGGACGCCACCATCCTGCGCTACCTCGAGCAGTGGCAAGCCCCGACCAAGGTGCATGTGCCCGACCATGCCGACAACTTCCGCCCCATGCCGGATGCGTTCGCCTACGGGCTACCGGCATTCCACACCCAACACACCTGCATCCTGCTGCATGACATCACCGAGGTGTGCAATCTGAAGTGCCCGACCTGCTTCACCTCGAGCAGTCCGCACCTGCGCGGGGTGGCTCCGTTGGCGGAGGTGTTGGCCAATGTGGACGCCCGCCTCGAACGTGAACAAGGCCGCCTGGATGTGTTGATGCTCTCGGGTGGGGAACCCACGCTGTACCCGCAGTTGGCGGAGTTGCTGTCGGAGTTGGCGCTGCGTCCGATTGTGCGGATCATGCTCAACACCAACGGCCTGCGAATCGCTGAAGACGACGACCTGGTGGCGCTGCTGAAGGCCTACCGCAGCCGCCTGGAGGTCTACCTGCAGTACGACGGCCCATCGCCGGAAGCCTCGATTCACCACCGTGGCGCGGACCTCACTCGCTTCAAAGAAGCCGCCATCGCTCGCCTCAGCGAGGCAGGGGTGTTCACCACCTTGGTGATGACTGCTGCGTTGGGTATCAACGACGGTGACATCGGTGCGGTGGTGCGCAAGGCGTTGGACACCCCCTTCATCGGGGGCGTGGCGATTCAGCCGGTCTTCGGCTCCGGCCGGGGGTCGGGCATCGACCCCAACGATCGCCTCACCCACACCGGGGTACTGAGCCGACTGGGACCGCAAACCGACAAGGTGGTGCAGTGGCACGATCTGACCGCTCTGCCGTGCTCGCATCCGCACTGTTCCTCGGTGGGCTATCTGCTGCGGGACGACTCCGGGACGTGGCGGTCACTGGCGGCGCTGGTCGGTCATGACGAGTTACTGCAGTGGCTGGAATTGGATCCCGATTCGCTGGCGAACCGAGTGGCCGACCGGGATCTTCCCGCGCAGTTGCGGGAGCTGACCAAGAACTCGATGCTCGATCTGCTCAGCGAGCAGGCCGCCTTGACCAATCCGCGAACCGGCCAGTTGTGGCAGAACATCTGCACCCAATGCGACCTGGGGATTTCGACTTTGGCGACGCTGGCCGCCGGGAAACTGCCCGGTGGCGAACAACGGATGCGCCAATTGCTGGCCGAGCGGGTGAAACGGATCACCATCAAGCCATTCCAGGACATCAACACCATGATCGAGGAGCGACTCACGCAGTGCTGCGTCCACGTGGGCACAGTGGCGGAGTCGGGGGATCATCAATGTGCGCCGTTTTGTGCCGTTCAAGCCTGGGGCAAGCTCGGTGAGCAGCGCCTCAGCAGTGCAACCGGAGGTCAATCATGAGTGAGGTTCCGCCCGAGGCTGCCGCCATCGCAGCCGGTCCCAAGCCGTCGAGTTTCATCGAGCCGCCCAGCGGGGCAGCCCATCCGGAGTCTGCCGCCACTTTCGATCCGCTCCGGCTGTGCATCTTCGCCACCATCTCGATGCTCGGCTGGCTGTTCGGCCCGCTGACCGTGGTGGTCTTCGCCGCCGTCGGTTTCCTCGGCTATTGGAAAGCGCGCAAGGCCGGCCTCACCCGCTCCAAGTGTTATCTGCGCGACACCCGCCTCGTGCTGGCCTACCTCGGCCTGTTCCTGGCCGCCGGCATCTGGGGCGTCGTCTTCTTCGTCCTACGCTGGCTCAGCTAGCCGCGTCCCTCCTCGCTACACGTAGGTCAAGTTGCTACAGGCGCAGACGTAGCAACTTGACCTACGTGTAGCGACGTGGCGGGCAGGTGGCGGCGGGTATGTTCGGATATTCCACCTTGGCGAAAAGCGGGCCGAGCAGGGGGTTTGCTGAACCCTAAGGAATGAACTGCCGACTCGCCGTAGCCGCACCCCACCCAATAGGGTTCGGAACTGAGCACCAGGCCAGAAGGGATCTGCATGTCCAAGATCATCTACACCTACACCGATGAGGCGCCGATGTTGGCGACTCACTCGTTCTTGCCCATCATCCAGGCTTTCGCCGGCGCTGCCGGCGTCGAGGTCGAGACCCGCGACATCTCGCTGGCCGGTCGCATTGTCGCGACCTTCTCCGATCTGCTGCCCGAGGATCAGCGTCAGGC
>DMIX01000248.1 GCA_003451975.1 Propionibacteriaceae bacterium | reverse complement strand
CTCATCGATAAAGACGATGCAGGGAGCTTTTTCTTTCGCCTGACGGAAGAGGTCACGCACGCGCGAGGCGCCGACACCGACGAACATCTCCACGAAGTCCGAACCCGAAATGCTGAAGAACGGAACGCCCGCTTCACCGGCCACGGCTCGAGCCAGCAGCGTCTTGCCGGTTCCGGGCGGACCGTAGAGCAGCACACCCTTGGGGATCTTGGCACCGACGGCGGTGAACTTGCCGGGCTCGGAGAGGAACTCCCGAATCTCCTGCAGTTCCTCGATGGCCTCTTCACAACCGGCCACGTCAGCGAACACCGTCTTGGGGGTGTCCTTGCTGGCCAGTTTGGCTTTCGACTTACCGAAGCCCAACACCCGGTTGCCGCCGCCTTGCACATTGTTGATCATCAAGAAGAACAGGATGCCGATGATCAGGAAGGGCAGCACACTGAACAGGAAAGTGCTCAAGATTCCCGGCTGGGCAACCTTGCCGTCCCACTTGTCGAGGGTTCCGGCGGCCTGCCGCGCCACGAGACGGTCGACGATCTGCTGGCTTTCGTTCCCTACCCACAGTGCCTGCAGCTTCTGCGGCGGATTGTCCTTGGTGGTGACCTTGATGGTCTGCTCACCGTCGGTGAGGATCACCTCGGCCAGCGGGGTGTCGGAGTTGATCAACGCGATCACGTCCGAGGTGGGCTTGTCGGTATAGCCGTTGGCATTGCTGACCATCTGGAAGATGACGACGACGCCGATGAAGATCAGTGCGATCCACAGGATCGGTGATCGGAGAATCTTCGACATATTCATAGGCTGCTTTCGTCAACATGTGCCAAGGCGCAAGTAGGACGATACCGAACCAGGCAACTGTCCTGCCCGTCAACGACAGGTGAATCGGGGTTGGGCACGAGCCGGGGCACGGCGCCTCAGCTGTAGACGTGAGGCGCCAGGATGCCCACATCGCGCAGGTTGCGGTAGCGCCCGGCGTAGTCCAGGCCATACCCGACGACGAACTGGTTGGGCAGGTCGTAGCCGACGTATCGCACGTCGATGTCGATCTTCATGGCATCAGGCTTGCGGAACATCGCCATGATGTTCAGGCTCGCCGGATCACGCGACGCCAGGTTCTGCATCAGATACGACAACGTCAAGCCGGTGTCGATGATGTCCTCGACCACCAGCACGTGGCGTCCGACCAGGTCTGTGGAGAGGTCTTTCAGGATCCTCACCACGCCGGAGGAGTGCGTACCCATGCCGTAGGAGGACACGGCCATCCAGTCCATGGCGCAGTCGATGTGCAGTGCTCGGGAAAGGTCGGCCATCACCATGACCGCCCCGTTGAGCACCCCGACCAGCAGGGGGTTCTTGTCGGCGTAGTCCACGTCGATCTGGGCGGCGATCTCGGCCAGGCGAGCAGCGATCTGTTCCGGCGTGTAGAGCACTTCGGTCAAGTCTGCTGCGATATCTACGGCATCCACAGCCCAAACCTACCGTCCCCGGAGCAGGCCCGTGGCCGTGGTCCTCACAGCGGTTCGGCCAAGAGGCGTCCGGCATGGCGGCGAATCCGCAGCCCCGGCAGGTCGACCCCGACCTGTCCACGCCAGTCCACGACCAAGCCCCAGGCCGCCTGAATGTGGGTCGCGCTGGCTTCGTGCGCACCGGCGTCCAGCAGCCACCAGCGCAGGACCCGAGTGGCGATCGGCTCGGGAAGATTGAGCAGCACGTCAACATTCAACGCCGGACCGGCCAGGTCTCGGGTCGCTCGGCTGGCAAGCTCGTCCAGATAGTCGGCATCGGCACGGGCGAGTTGCGCAGACCGCGCCAATGCCTCGGTGACTCCCGGGCCGAGTTGCTCCTCCAATGTCGGAATCACCTCGGTACGCACCCGGACGCGGGTGAAGCGCCGGTCCTGATTGTGCGGGTCGATCCAGGGATCCAGCCCGAACTCCTGACAGGCCGCGGCGGTGACGCTGCGTCGCAGGCCCAGGAAGGGTCGCACGAACCGACCACGCGCTGCGGGCATCCCGGCGAGCGAGCGCACCCCCGAGCCCCGGGCCAGACCCAACAAGACGGTCTCGGCCTGGTCGTCCATGGTGTGGCCCAGCAGAATGTGCTCATCTTCGGTGGCTGCCGCCTGAAGGGCTGCGTACCGGGCGTCTCGGGCGGCCGCCTCAGGGCCGTCCCCGTCATCGCGAACCTGGACGCCGATCACTTCGGCCGCCAACTTCAGACGCTGCTGCAGTTGAGTGACGACTCCCGCCGCGACGTCCGCCGATTCCGGTTGCAGGCCGTGATCGACGACGACCGCTCGGATTGGGTCGCCGCGACGGGCCGCGACCACGGCAGCAGCCCCCGCCAAAGCCAGGGAGTCCGGACCACCCGAGCAAGCGATCAGGAGCGGCCCGCGGCGCACCCGCTCGACCGCCTGCACAACGTTGAGACCGGCCGAACCCAAGGCACGTCGGGCCACCGCGACGACCTAGAGCCGATCCAGCCAGCGCTGCGGCTCGCGCAGTTCGCTGAGCGAGGGCAGCATCTCGGGGGCGGAGAAGGCCCGGTTCAAGGTGGCGACATCGGTGGCGTCGATTACGTCGTGGCAGAACTTTCCGCCCTCGCGATACTGGGCGTACTTGATGTCCAAACCCAGCAACTTCTGCACCCAGGCAAACCAGCCACCGGAATAGCGTCGCTGATCGAAGGCCCTCCGAATGACGGCGAAGCTCGGCACCACCTCCGGCCCGACTCAATCCATCATCACGTCGGCGTGGCCTTCCAGCAAGGACATCACGGCGGAGGCGTTGTCGAAGGCCTCTTTCTGGGCGGGGGTTCCCAGCACGGCATCGGTCGGGTCGTCGGTGCGCCAGGCGAACCTGAGTTCGTCACCGTCGAGGAGTTCACCGATCAGCCCCAGCAGATGCTGGCGAAGCCAGGGGGCATACCCGAACTGGAAACGGTGGGTTTCTTCGTGCAGGCAGACCCACAACCGAAAATCGGAGGGCACGACGCCCAAGGCGCGTTCCACGGTAACCACATTCGGCGCCACCAGCATCAGCCGGTTCGGTTCGCCGAAGGGGTCGAACTGTCCCAGGATGCGCGTGGCCACGACCGCCATCACGACGCCGACCTGACCGCCGAGGGCTTTGGCGCCGGCGCGCTGCCAGGAGTTCTCGGCAGGTTTCGGCGCGCCCGCAGCCCCTTCCAGCATCGCTGCGGCGGAGCGGGTGACTGCTCTGAGCCAGGTTGCCCGGTCCACCACCAGGATCTCCGAACTGGCCGGCTGGGGAAGTTCGGTGACGCGGGCGACGTGCTCGGTGGCTGCCGCAGCCGCGCGGCGCAGGTCGGCGACGACGACCCTGACATCTTCGGCATCCAGGTACGGTCCGGCCGGAAGCACCATGGTGCCGGCGCTCACCGCCGCGTCCCAGTCGATCGCGGGAATCTGTTGCATGGACCTACCTTATTCAGTGGCAGCCGCAGCGAGCGGTGACCGCAGCGCTGCGATCCAGCCAGTTGTAGAGCCGCTCATAGCTGACCGACTGGCTGGAGTTCGCGAGTTCAGCGAAGACCAGCACGGCCCCGTCGCGCGTTGTGAGGTAGCCAGCCAGGCCTGCCACACCGCGCAGGGTTCCGGTCTTGGCGTGGACGGTGTGGCGCCCGGCTCGTTCGGGTTTGTCATCGAAGCGATCGGCCAGGGTCCCGGTTTCGGCAGCCACCGGCAAGCCGGCGACGACTGCCCGATAGGTGGAGTCGGCCAACGCCAGGCGCATTGCGGCGGCAAGGGCGTCGGCTGTCAGGCGGTTGGTCGGCGACAGTCCGCTGCCGTCCTGGATCTGTTGCCCGGTGCGCCACAACCCGTGAACATTGAGCCAGGCGGTCACGGTGGCCGCTGCCCCGGCGAAGCTGCCGGGCTTGCCGTTAGCCAAGGCGGCATGGCGGGAGATGGTCTCAGCGCCGACATTGTCACTGATCAGCAGGGTGCGCTTGACGATCAATGCCAGTGACGCCGAGGTCACCTGCGCGATCTCGGTCGCACTGGTAGCGGCTTTCGTCGAGGTGATCGAAGTCACCGTGATTCCGGCCTTCTTCAAGCGGGAGGCAAAGGCCTTTGCCGCGGTCCGCGGTGGTTTGGGATCGGCTCGGTAGCGGCTGAGTTTGCCGGAGTTGATCTCCAGCGCCGACACCCGGGCCTCGTAGCCACGCCAGGTCTTCTTCCAATACGGGCTGAAAGTCGGTCCGCTGAACAGGCTGGCGTCGTAACCCAGGCTGATCGAGGTGCGTCCCTGGGCTTTCAAGGCCGCCGCAGTCCGCTTCGCCAAAGCCTGCAGAGATGCCGGC
>DMIX01000284.1 GCA_003451975.1 Propionibacteriaceae bacterium | reverse complement strand
GGCTGTCACGCAGCCACTGGCGCCGCCCTCAAGGTCGGCGACAGCCTGGCCGAAAAGGTCACGGGTCGGGTTCCCCGACCGGGTGTAGTCGTAGCGGCGCGGACGGCCGAGCGCTTCGAACTGGAAGGTTGCCGACAGGTGCAGCGGCGGTGCCACAGCACCGTAGCTGGTGTCGGTGGATATCCCGGCTCGGGCGGCGATGGTCGCGGGCCGAAGGGCGAGTGGTGCGACGCCTTCGGGAGCGGGGGCGGGCTGGTTCATCAGGGGATCTTTCCGGTGATGCCGGTGGCCTCCGAGTCGGGGGTGCGGGACTCGGCAGCCACCAGGACTAGTCGAGCAGGTCGGCGTACAGCGGGGTCGACAAGTAGCGCTCACCCCAGTCGGGAAGGATGACCACGATGGTGGCATCGGGATGGTTCTGCACCACATGCTCGGCGGCCTTCAGCGCGGCTCCCGCGGAGATCCCGACGAGGAGTCCCTCTTCGGCGGCCGCCCGACGGGCCCAGGCGAGGGCGTCGTCACTGGTCACCGTCAGTACCCGGTTGATGACGCTCTGGTCGAGGATTTCGGGCACGAAGTTCGCACCGATGCCCTGGATCTTGTGCGGTCCGGCCTTGCCTTCGGTCAGCAGCGGTGACTCGGCAGGTTCCACGGCGACGATCTTGATGTCGGGATTGTGCTCCTTGAGCCGCTGGCCGATTCCGGTGACGGTGCCACCGGTACCGATCCCGGCGATCACGAAGTCCACGGCGCCATCGGTGTCGGCCCAAATCTCCTCGGCGGTGGTTCGCCGGTGGATATCCGGATTGGCCGGGTTCGCGAACTGTCGGGCCAAAATCGCACCGGGGATCTCAGCAGCAAGCTGCTCGGCTTTGGTCACAGCGCCCTGCATGCCCTCCGGCCCGGGGGTGAGGACCAGTTCGGCCCCGAACGCCCGCAGCAAGGCCCGGCGTTCCTTGCTCATGGTCTCCGGCATGGCCAGGATCACCCGGTAGCCGCGTGCCGCACCCACCCAGGCCAACGCGATTCCGGTGTTGCCACTGGTGCCTTCGACGATGGTGCCACCCGGCTTGAGTGATCCGTCGGCCTCGGCGGCGTCGATGATCGCCACCCCGATGCGGTCCTTCACCGAGTTCGCCGGGTTGTAGTACTCCAGCTTGGCCAGCACGGTGGCGGTCGTGTCGCCATAGAGGCGGTTGATCTTGACCAGTGGGGTTCGCCCCACCAGCTTGGTTGCATCTTCGTAGTACGTCATGTCGTGTTCTCTCCCTTTACTTACGACGTTGATCAGATGGAGTCGAGGGCCTGCGTCAGGTCGGAGATCAAGTCACTGGCGGATTCAATACCGATGCTGAGGCGAACCATTTCGGGTGCCACTCCGGCGGCGAGGAGTTCCTCGTCGTTGAGCTGGGAATGGGTGGTGGTGGCGTTGTGGATGGCCAGGCTCTTGGCGTCACCGATGTTGGCCAGGTGGCTGAACAGCTTCAGCGATTCGATGAAGGTCGCCCCGGCTTGGCGTCCAGCCTTGAGTCCGAAGGCCAGGATGCCGCCGTAGCCGCGTCCGGCCAACACCCGATCGGCAGTGGCCTTGTGCGGTGAGGAGTCCAAACCCGGGTAGTTGACCCAGGCGACAGCCTCATGGTTCTCCAGGAACTGGGCTACCTCCAAGGCGTTCTCCGAATGGCGCTCGATGCGCAGGTGCAGCGTCTCCAAGCCCTGCAGGAACAGCCAGGAGTTGAACGGGCTCAGCGTCGCGCCGGTGTTGCGTAGCAGCACGGTGCGGGCGCGGATGATGTAGGCCGCCGGGCCGGCGGCTTCGGTCCACACTGCGCCGTGGTAGGCCGGATCGGCCTTGGTCAACCCGGGGAATCGCTCGGAGTGGGCGGCCCAATCGAACTTCCCGGAGTCGACGATGATGCCGCCGATTGCCGTGCCATGCCCGCCGATGTACTTGGTAGCCGAGTGGACGGCGATGTCGGCGCCGTGGTCGAACACGCGTGCCAGCAGCGGGGTGGCGACGGTGTTGTCCACGATGAATGGCAAGCCGAGTGCGTGCGCTGCGTCGGACCAGGCGTCGAGGTCGATGACGTTGATCGCTGGATTACCGATGGTCTCGCCGAAGACCAGCTTGGTCTTCTCGTCGACGTGAGCTGCCAACTCTTCGGGCTTGCCGGGGTCCACGAACCGAGCCTCGATGCCGTACTGGGCCAGGGTGTGGGCGAACAGAGCGTAGGTGCCGCCGTACAGCGTGGACAGCGCCACGATGTTGTCTCCGGCGTAGGTGAGGTTGAGTACCGCGTAGGTGATGGCGGCGGCACCAGAGGCAGTGGCGAGCGCGCCGACGCCGCCTTCGAGAGCGTTGACCCGCTCCTCGAAAGTGGACTGGGTGGGGTTCATGATCCGGGAGTAGATGTTGCCCGGCTTGCGCAGTGCGAAGAGGTCGGCGGCGTCCTCAGTGTCCTCGAAGACATAGCTGGCGGTCTGGTAGATCGGCACGGCTCGGGAGTGGGTAGTCGGGTCGGCTTCCTCCTGACCGGCATGGACGGTCAGCGTGTCGAGGCTGTAGGACATGGTGTTTCTCCTAGTGAATGATGTGTTGCTGCTGCAGTTGGCTGCCCCTGGGTGAAACCTGGGGCGGGAAATGCGGGTGATGTGGACGTAGTCCGAGCAGGAAAATGCGTGGTTCTTTCGAACCGAGTGGTGATGCGGGTCGAGGCTGGTTCAGCACATTCGACAACGCGCCATCGACGGCATGCAGCAGCAACACATGGTTGCGGAGCTCGTCGAGGTCATGGCTGAAGGCTAGCACCATGAATTCGGCGTTTGGCAACTCGTCGCGGTGAAATGCGCAGTCCTGACACCCCTAGAATCAGCAGGCATGAGCGCCGATCATGATCTGGTGCTGGTTGTCGATTACGGCGCCCAGTACGCCCAACTCATTGCCCGTCGGGTGCGGGAGGCCGAGGTCTACTCCGAGATCGTCCCCCACACCATCAGTGTCGCCGATCTGCTCGCCAAGCAGCCGAAAGCGGTGATCCTCTCCGGTGGGCCGAGTTCGGTTTATGAGGCTGGGGCGCCGCAGTTGGATGTCGCACTGTTGGAAGCCGGGATCCCGGTGTTCGGTATCTGCTACGGCTTCATGGCGATGGCGCAGGCCCTTGGCGGTACGGTCGCTCAGACGGGTCAGCGCGAATACGGCCGCACCACTGTGGAGGTGCTCGATCCCGGCGTCCTGCTCGACGGACTGCCGGACACTCTGGTGTCGTGGATGTCGCATGGCGATGAGGTCGTCGCCGCCCCGGCTGGTTTCCGGGTGAACGCCCGCTCGCCGCGGGCCACAGTGGCGGCTTTCGAGGATCCACAGCGGCGGCTGGCCGGCGTCCAATGGCATCCGGAGGTGCTGCACTCGGCGCACGGCCAACGCGTGTTGGAGAAATTCCTGTGGAAGATCGCCGGTTGTCGGCGTAGCTGGGACAGCGCCAGCATCGTCGAGGATCAGATCGCCCGGATCCGCGACCAGGTGGGCTCGGCGCGAGTGCTGTGTGCCTTGTCCGGCGGGGTCGACTCGGCCGTGGCGGCTGCGCTGGTGCAGCGGGCTATCGGCGATCAGCTCACCTGTGTCTTCGTCGATCACGGCCTGCTACGTACCGGCGAGGCCGAGCGGGTTGAGCAGGATTTCGTGGCCTCGACCGGAGTGAAACTGGTGGTTGCCAACGAGCAGGAGCGTTTCCTTGGCGCTTTGGCCGGGGTGAGTGATCCGGAGACCAAGCGCAAGATCATCGGCCGGGAGTTCATCCGCACCTTTGAGGATGCGGCTCGTCGGATCAACGACGAAGGTCCCATCGATTACCTCGTCCAGGGCACCTTGTACCCCGATGTGGTCGAGTCAGGTGGTGGTGAGGGAGCGGCCAACATCAAGAGCCACCACAACGTGGGTGGCCTGCCCGATGACCTTCAGTTCCAGCTGATCGAGCCGCTGCGCACCCTGTTCAAGGACGAGGTGCGTCAGGTTGGGCGTGAGCTGGGATTGCCCCAACACATCGTGAACCGGCATCCCTTCCCCGGGCCCGGGCTGGGGATTCGAATCGTGGGAGCGGTGGATGCCGAGCGGCTGCGCATTCTGCGTGCCGCCGACGCCATCGTCCGCGAAGAGACCACCGCCGCCGGACTGGACGGTGAGATCTGGCAGTTCCCGGTGGTGCTGCTGGCCGACGTCCGCTCAGTCGGGGTGCAGGGCGATGGTCGTACCTATGGGCACCCCATCGTGCTGCGCCCGGTCTCCAGCGAGGACGCCATGACCGCCGATTGGAGTCGGCTGCCCTATGACCTGCTGGAGCGCATCAGCACCAGAATCACCAACGAGGTTCCTGAAGTGAACCGCGTGGTGCTGGATGTCACCAGCAAGCCACCGGGCACCATCGAGTGGGAATAGTCCCACCTCGCTACATTCCGGTGAAGTTGCTACCTCCGCAGAGGTAGCAACGTGACGCGGGTGTAGCGAAGTGGGGGCGATCAGCGCAGGTCGGACGGGGGTTTGCTGCTGAAGGCGTTCTTCAGATCGTCGAAACCGGTGCCGCCACCGTCGATGGGCAACACCAGCCACAGGACGACGTAGAGCACGGCCGGCAGTGCGAAAAAGAAGCAGGCCAAGGCCCATACGATGCGCACAATGCTCGCATCGATGCCGAAGGAGCGGGCGACGCCGCCGCAGACTCCGGCGATCATCTTGTCGCTGCTGGAGCGGATCAGTTGTTCTTTCATGGGTTTTCCTTTCTGAGGGTTCAGTGGTCTTTGCTCATCGCCAACATGCCCACACCGATCACCACCAAAGCGATGGGTGCGGCCAAGCCGACGATGCGCCAGTCGACCTGGCCGTAGTTGGCCCACAGTCCGAGGGCGGCGAGGGCGAGTGCGGCCATGCCGAAGGCGAAAGCGTTGCGATCAGAACTCATGGCATCACCGTCACATCTCCGGCGCCGACCTTGAGATTGATCGTGATTCGGTGGTGCGCGGTGCCGACCGGATTGTTCTGGAAGGAATCGACGTGGCTGCTCGTGACCGGGAAGTCGGCGTCGCCGAAAGTCAGCTCGCCGAGTCCGAGTTTCCAGTCCACGGTGGCGGCCTCCTCAAGCGGAAGCGTGATCGTGACATCGCCTGTGCCCACCTCGACGTCCAGGTCGCGATCCTGGGTGAGGTCCAGATTGCTCAGGTCGAGGTTGACCGAGCCGGCACCCACCCGGACGGGTTGGAGTTGGTCCTCGTTGGTGATGACACGGGAGTAGTCCCCGACATAACCCGGATTCGGCCCGAACTGGACGGCAGCGGTAGCCACGGCTGTGACGATGATGGCCGGGATCAGCAGCGGCGGACGCCCCACTCGCGAGGCCACCACCGCAGTGATTCCCAGCGCGGCCAGCACCGCAGCGAAGTAGGCGCCCGCGCCGGCCGGAAGCCCGAAGACGATCGAGAGCGCGGCCACGATTCCGGTGCCGACTCCTGCCAACGCCAGCGCCAGACCCCACAGCCGCCAGCTTCGCTTCGGCTGCGGAGGTACCGCCGGAACCGGTGGTGGATTGTCCACGACCCACTGATCGCTGGGGTCGGTGTAGGGCTGCTGCCAGCGAGGCTCGGTGGCTTGATAGCCCTCGAATCCGGGGACCTGTTGCTCGGCCAGTCGCGCCCGCCAAGCGTCCGCGGCCCGTTCGAACGGGGTGGGCTCAGGGGTATGAACAATCGAAGCCTGAGAGCGACGCCGAAAGCCGACGAACCACAACACCACGGCGATGATCGCGGCCGGCACCAGGATCGCGCTACTGCCCGAACCCCAGGTGATCGCCACGGCCAGGGCCACGACGATCACGGCCAGTGCGACCGGCGGCATCCGCCGAAGCAGTGGGATGGCGCGGGTCAGCGGGCTGTACTGCTCATGATCGCGCGGCAGCAGCAATAGCCCGGCCACGTAGAGGGCCACTCCCAATCCACCCAGGAAGACCGTGATCGCCACGGCGATGACCCGCAGCACAGTTGGATCGATCCCGAGGCGCCGAGCCACCCCTGCACAAACGCCGCCGAAGACGGCACCGTCGCGGGGACGGCTGAGCACGGGCAGTTTGTCGGTCACAGGGCAAGTCAACGCCCCCCGGTCGGATTCGAGTATGGGGGTCTACCCTGACGCTGCCCGGTTTTCCGCTCAGCGCGTCTCGGCCCGCTTTGGATAGCCTGGGACGGTAGTGGCCACCACGAGAGGAAGCCCCGGTGAGCGTGACCAATCCCGCACGGTCGAGTCGTCCGCTGCAGACCGCCTGGATCGGTGGGGTGTGCGCCGGCTTGGCTGACCAACTGGGGTGGTCGGTACTGGTGCTTCGACTCGTCTTCGTGGTGCTGGGCGCCTTCGCTCTGGTGGGAGTGCTGCTCTATCTCGTTCTATGGCTGGTGATGCCCGAGCAGTCGGACGGGCCGTCCGCGCCGGGCTTGGAGTCGCACAGCCGAACCGGCATGCGTTCGGTGGCCGACCCGAATCTGAGCGCAGTCGATGTCGGCGTGGCCGTGGCGCTGGGTCTGGTCGGATTCGGCCTGCTGTGGCTGGTTGAGGCCAGCGGCTGGGGGCTGAACACCGATGCCTTGCTCGCCGGCGTGCTGGGGTCGGTCGGGCTGGGACTGATCTGGTGGCAGGCCGATCGAGTCAGCTTCGAACCGGCCCCGGAGGCCTCTGGCTGGCGGCGGGTGGCCGCGGCCGTGCTCGCTCACTGGACGTCGGTGCTGGCCGTGCTGGTGGGCATCATTGCGCTGATCGGCGCGGTGACGGTGGTCGTGACGCGTACCGAAGGCGTCACCGAGATGGGTCAGCTCCTGTTAGCGATCGGCGTCGGCGCGCTGGCGCTGCTCCTGGCGGTATCGCCGTGGCTCTTGCGAGCCCGACGCAGCCTGGCCCGGGCACGGCAGCTCGCGATCTTGGCCGATGCGCGAGCTGACATGGCGGCCCACCTGCACGATTCGGTTCTGCAGACCCTGGCCTTGATTCAGCGCCAGGCCGCCGATCCCAAGAAGGTGAGCGCGCTGGCTCGCCGTCAGGAACGCGAGCTTCGGCAATGGCTCTACGGCGAGGAGCCTGCCTCCGGCAGCCTGGTGGAGGCGCTGACCGAGGAGATGTTGGACGTCGAGACCGACCACGGGGTGGATGTGGAACTGGTCAGCGTCGGCGACACCGAGCTCACTGCCGAACTCGATGCCGTGGTGAGGGCGGCTGGAGAGGCGATGGTGAATGCCGCCAAGCACTCCGGCAGCGACCGTATCGACCTGTACTGCGAGGTCGACGCCGACTTGATCAGCGTCTACATCCGTGATCGCGGGGTGGGCTTCGACCTGGCCGGCATCACCGAGGACCGCATGGGGGTGCGCGGTTCGATCATCGAGCGGATGAAACGCACCGGGGGAAGGGCGATAATCAAGACAGCGCCCGGAGAGGGCACCGAGATCAGGTTGGAGTTGCCCCGATGAGTCAAGAACAGGCCCCGACACGGTGGCGGGTCGTTGTGGTCGACGACCATGCGATGTTCCGCAGTGGCGTCAAACATGACATTGGTGGCCGAGTCGAGCTGGTCGGCGAGGGCGAGGATGTTCCCACTGCGGTGGCCGCCATCGTGGCGACGCTGCCCGATGTGGTGCTACTGGACGTTCACATTCCCGGTGGTGGTGGCCTGGAAGTGATCAAACAGGTCAGCGCCGCCCAGCCCGACGTGAAATTCCTGGCCCTGTCGGTCTCCGATGCCGCCGAGGATGTCATCGGCATCATTCGCGCCGGCGCCCGCGGTTATGTGACCAAGTCGATTTCTGCTGATGAGTTGGTC
>DMIX01000079.1 GCA_003451975.1 Propionibacteriaceae bacterium | reverse complement strand
TACCACGAGGGCGGCCATGCCCTGGTTGCAGCCGCGATGCCGGGTACCGACCCGGTGCAGAAAGTCACGATCCTGCCGCGTGGCCGCGCCCTGGGCTACACCATGGTGATGCCCGACGACGACAAGTACTCCCAGACCCGTGGTGAACTGCTCGACCAGTTGGCCTACATGCTGGGCGGGCGCGCCGCCGAGGAGTTGGTGTTCCACGATCCCACCACCGGCGCCGGCAACGACATCGAAAAGGCCACCAAGCTGGCCCGCGCCATGGTCACCGAGTACGGCATGACCTCCGAGTTGGGGGCTGTGAAGTACGGTTCCGGTGATCGTGAGCCATTCCTCGGAATGGACTACGCCAGTGAATCGCGCACCTACTCCGAAGCTGTTGCCGCCCAGGTGGACGCCGAAGTGTCCAAGCTCATCGCCAATGCTCATCAAGAGGCCTACGACGTGCTCAGCACCAACCGTGAGGTGTTGGACGAGTTGGTGCGTCAGCTCTTCGAGAAGGAGACGCTCGACAAGGAGCAGGTCTCGAAGATCTTTGAGCCGTTGCAGCGCTGGCCAAAGCGTCCGCCGTGGACCGGTTCTGACTCGCGCAAGCCCAGTGACATCCCGCCGGTCGACCCGCCGGAGCGGTTGCTGAAACCAGAGAGCCCCGAGTCGTTGCCCCCGGCGGCACCGGCAGGTTTCCCGCCGCCGGGCTACCCGTCCTATCCGCCGCAGACCCCGCCGGCTTCCTATCCACCGCTATACCCCGGCGACCAAGGCCTGGGCGGTCCACCAAAGCCTCCCGAAAGCTGAGCTATGGCTGTCGATCATGACCGAGTTGCCGCTGCGGTGCGCGAGATCCTGATCGGTATCGGAGAAGACCCCGACCGTGACGGTTTGAAAGGCACACCGGACCGAGTGGCGCGGGCGTATTCGGAGATCTTTGTCGGGATGGACAGCGATCCTGCCGAGGTGCTGTCGACCACCTTCGACCTGGGGCACGACGAGATGGTCCTGGTGCGTGATATCGAGGTGTGGAGCACCTGTGAGCATCATCTGTTGCCCTTCACCGGCGTGGCCCATGTGGGCTACATCCCCAGTGCGGGCCGGATCACCGGCCTGAGCAAGCTGGCGCGGTTGGTGGATGCTTACGCGCGTCGTCCACAGGTTCAGGAGCGGCTGACCTCCCAGGTCGCCGACGCCTTGGTGGAGCATCTCGGCGCCCGGGGTGTCATCGTGGTCATCGAATGCGAACATCTGTGCATGACCATGCGTGGTGTTCGCAAGCCGGGGGCCAAGACGGTCACCAGCGCCGTTCGCGGCGTCATGGCCAGCCCCGCCACCCGCGCCGAAGCCATGAGCCTCATCATCGGCTGAGGCCGGATCCCGCGCCCGCTGGGGCCTGTTGCCGGCCAGTGTGCTCGCATTAGAGTCGGGGCATGACGCGAACCGTACGGCGAATCCTGGTGGCCGCGATCACCCTCACCGTGACCTCGACGGCCTGCGCTGCGCCCAGTGTGGCGGGTNNCAATCAGCTGTGAGGACCGCAATCGTCACCCCGGCGGTGAACAGCTTCGGGATCGCGGCCGGCAACCCGTCGGGCAAGGCGAAGGTGCCGGCCGCGGCCAAAGCGGTGAAGACCACAAAACCCACTCGGGTCATCGGCAACGGCACGCCCGCCAGCTGTACCTCCAATGCCGTGGTCGCTGCGGTCGCCAAGGGTGGGATCGTGAAGTTCAACTGCGGCCCCGACCCGATCACCATCGTGATGACCCGGACCGCCAAAGTGCGCAACACCAACAAGCTGTTGGTGTTGGACGGCGGCAACTTGGTCACCTTGAGTGGTGGCGGCGAACGGCGGATCCTGTACCAGAACACCTGTGACGCCGCGCAGGTGTGGACCACGTCCCACTGTCAGAACCAGTCCACTCCCAAGTTGGTCGTGCAGAACCTCACCTTCGCCGACGGCAACTCCACCGGTAAGAAGACCGATGGCGGTGGTGGTGGGGCCATCTTCGTCCGTGGTGGCCAGTTCAAAGTGGTGAACTCGGTCTTCGTGCGCAACCGGTGCGATGCCACCGGCCCTGACCTCGGCGGCGCGGCGATCCGTGTCCTCAGCCAGTACAAGAATCGCCCGGTGTATGTGAACCACAGCACCTTCGGCGGTGCACCCGGCCTCGGTGGCAGCTGCTCCAATGGTGGCGCGCTGAGCAGCATCGGAGTGTCCTGGACGGTGCTGAACAGCCTGTTCACCAACAACACCGCGATCGGCCATGGCGCCAACCCGAAGCGCTCTGGGACGCCGGGTGGCGGCAGCGGCGGCGCGATCTACGCCGATGGCAACAAGTTCACCATCCGCATCGCCGGCACCCTGATCAAGAACAACCACGCCCGTGAAGGTGGCGGCGGGATCTTCTTCGTCAGCAACAACCGGACCGGCACCCTGCGAATCAAGAAGTCGAAGCTGATCAACAACCCCAGCGACCGCTTCTGGACCCGCGGCTACCCCGGAATCTTCTTCAAGGGCAAAGGCAAGCCGAAGGTCAGCAAGTCCACCCTGCGCTGAGGCGATCAGACCGATTCTCGGTCAGCGCTCACCCGTGGTCAACGGCCGACCCCTGGGCGGCGCTATTGGCTAGGCTCTGCGAGTGACCTCGCTGCCGCAACCCGGACGCACCCAAGTGATGGGGGTGCTCAACGTGACCCCGGATTCGTTCTCCGACGGTGGCGACTACCTCGACCTGGCCGCTGCGGTGGCACATGGGTTCGAGTTGGCCGCCGAAGGTGCCGACCTCGTCGACGTCGGCGGTGAGTCGACCCGTCCGGGAGCGGGACGGGTCCACCTCGACGCTGAACTTGAGCGGGTCGTCCCGGTGATCGAACAGCTCAGTCGTGCCGGAATCCCGGTATCGGTCGACACCACCCGCCACGAAGTGGCCCAGGCGTCGGTCGCGGCCGGTGCGGTGCTGGTCAACGATGTCTCCGGAGGGCTGGCCGATCCGCAGATGCTGGCCGTGGTGGCCGATCTGGACTGTGCCTACCTGGCCATGCACTGGCGGGGGCACTCGGCCGATATGCAGAGCCGCGCGGTCTATCGTGATGTGGTGGCCGAGGTGATCGAGGAACTCTCCGAGCGAGTGGATGCGGCCGTGGCGGCCGGGATATCCCGTGACCGGCTGGTGGTCGACCCGGGGCTGGGCTTCGCCAAGACCGTCGATCACAACTGGGAGTTGCTCCGAGGGCTGGACCGGTTCGATGCGCTGGGGCTGCCGGTACTGGTGGGAACCTCCCGCAAGCGTTTCCTTGGTGAGCTGCTGGCCGACGGCAACGGCGACCTGCGCCCGCCGAAGGGACGCGACGACGCCACCGTCGCC
>DMIX01000449.1 GCA_003451975.1 Propionibacteriaceae bacterium | reverse complement strand
CCATGAACCCCAGCCGGGCCGCGAACGCCAGGATGCAGATCACCCCGACCGCGACCGCGATGAGCGCTGCGACCGCCATCCGCTGTGCCCCGCTGACCGGACCGGCTACCAGCGCGATGGAGGCCGCCGTCATCAGTGCGGTGGTGGATTCCGGGCCGACCGAAAGCTGCCGGGAGGATCCCAGGATCGCGTAGACCACAATCGGGGCCATCACCGCCCACAGTCCACTCACCGGTGGCAGCCCCATGATTTCGGCATAGGCCATCACCTGTGGGATCAGGTAGGCCGCCATGGTCACCCCGGCAATCAGATCGCCGCGCAGCCATCGGCGCTGGTAGGAACCCAGTACCGCCAGCCCGGGCGCCCAGCGCGCCAGCGGCCGCTGCGTGGCCTCGCTCATGGCTTCACGCTAATGCCGCCGCCGGTCAGGACGCGGCCTTTCGGTGTCGATTCGCTGGTAGAACGGTGGCATGACCGAAACCGTTGCTGTCGCCGGGGCCACCGGCTATCTGGGTCGCCATGTCTGCGTCGCCCTCGCCGAAGCGGGCTTCGCAGTGCGGGCGCTGGTCCGCTCGCAGGAAGCTGCTCGCAAGCAGGGGAATTTCGGCGCGCCGTCCCTGGCAGGCATTGCGACCGAATGGAGCCTGGTCGACTATCAGCGGCCCGAAACGCTCCAGGGTGTGTTCGATGGCGCCGACCGGGTGGTATCGACCCTCGGCGTGACTCGGCAGAAGGCCAGCCCGTGGGACATCGACTTTCTGGGCAATCTGCGGCTGCTGGAGCAGGCCGAGGCGAGCGGCGTGCGCTCCTTCTGCTACGCCAATGTGATCCGCTCTGACTCCGGAACCTCACTGACGATGCGCTCCAAGCACGCCTTCTCCCAGGTGCTGCGACGCAGTTCGGTGGCTGGTCAGATCGTCAATCCGTCCGGGTACTTCTCTGATATGACCGATGTCTTGATGATGGCCCGCAAAGGCATTGGTTTTGTCGTCGGAGACGGCGAAGGTCATGTCAACCCGATCCACGGCGCTGACTTGGCTGCGTTCATCGTCGATAAACTGACCGGTCCCGCTGGGGAATGGGATGTTGGTGGCCCCGACACGTTCACCTACCGTGAGCTGGCCAAGTTGGCCTTCGATGTCTCCGGTCGTAGCGGACGCATCATCGCCGTCGGCCCACGGATGACCCGCACCGTGATCGGGGTCGCCGACCATGCGTCCCCGCAGGCCAGCAACTTGGCCCGTTTCTTCCTGGAGGGTTTCCAGCTCGACGCCACCGGCACCCCCGTCGGCACCCACCACCTCGCCGACTACTGGCGCACCCTCCCCTGACCTTGCGCTCGAAACCTGCTCTTTGCGCTCGAATCTTGAGGCGCAAGGAGCACCTTTCGAGCGCAGGGTGGCGGCGCTAGCTGACTGGGTACAGCGGGAGCAGGGTGCGGCCGGTGGGGCCCATTTCGATGGCGGCGCCCAGTTCGGGGCAGACGCCGCAGTCGTAGCAGCCTGACCAGCGACAGTCGGGCACTTCTTCTTCGTTGATGGCGTCCAGGTAGTCCTGATACAGCCAATCGCGCTTGAGGCCGGCGTCCAGATGATCCCAGGGCAGCACCTCAGCTTCAGGGCGCGGACGGGTCGTGTACCAGGCCAGATCCACCCCGTGGCGGGCCAGCGCCTGTTCGGCGGCGTGCAGCCAGCGTTCGTAGGAAAAGTGTTCGCTCCAGCCGTCCAGCACTCCCCCGTCACGCCACACCGCTTCGATGACATCGCCGACGCGGCGATCACCACGGCTGAGCAGCCCTTCGATTTGGCCAGGCTCACCGTCGGCGTAGCGGACGGTGATGGCCCGACCGTAGCGGCGGTCGTCGCGCACCTTCTGCTTCAGGGCGCGCAGCCGGCGATTGACCGTTTCAGCGTCGGCCTGGCCGACCCACTGGAAGGGTGTGTGCGGCTTGGGCACGAAACCACCGATGCTGATCGTGCAGCGGATATCGCGGGTGCCGGTGACCCGGCGTCCGGTGGCAATCACCTCCGCGGCCAGATCGGCGATCGCCAGCACGTCCTCGTCGGTCTCGGTGGGCAGACCGCACATGAAATACAGCTTCACGTTGCGCCAGCCCTGCCCGAAAGCAGTGGCAACGGTGTCAATCAGGTCCTGGGAGCTGACCTGCTTGTTGATCACCTTGCGCAGTCGTTCGCTGCCGCCTTCGGGGGCAAAAGTCAGCCCGGAACGGCGACCATTGCGGCTGAGTTGGTTGGCCAGATCGATATTGAAGGCATCCACCCGGGTACTGGGCAACGACAGCGATACAAAGCTGTCGGCGTACCGGTCGGCGAGTTGCTGGGTGATCGGCGCGATCTCGGAATGATCGGCGCTCGACAGGCTCAACAGCCCGACCTCTTCCAACCCGGTCGCCGCCAGACCGGCGGCCACCATGGTGCCAATGGTCTGAATGTTGCGCTCGCGCACCGGTCGGCTGATCATGCCCGCCTGGCAGAAGCGGCAACCTCGGCTGCAGCCACGGAAGATCTCCACCGAATAGCGCTCATGCACGGTTTCGGCCAACGGCACGATCGGCGACAGCGGGTATGGCCAGGAGTCCAGCTCGGAGAGGATGTGCTTGCTGACCTGCTCGGGTACCTGATCATCGACCGGACGCACCGCCTCGATTGCGCCGTCCTGGCCGTAGCTCACCTCATACAGCGACGGCACATAGGCCAGGCCGCTGACAGCCAGGCGACGCAGCAGACCCTGGCGTCCCTGGGGGCGACCCTCGGACTTCCAGGCGCGCACCAGCTCGGACACCGCCATGGCGGCCTCCTCACCGTCACCGAGTACTGCGGCATCAATGAAATCTGCAACCGGCTCAGGGTTGAAGGCAGCATGTCCGCCGGCGATCACCAGCGGATCATCCTCGGCCCGGTCGGCGGTACGCAGCGCGATTCCGGATAGATCCAGGGCCTCTAGCAGATTCGTGTAGCCCAACTCGGTGGCAAAGCTGACCCCGAGAATGTCGAAAGCCCGCACCGGCAGATGGGATTCCCAACTGAACTGCGGAACGCCGTCGCGCCGCATCAGGGCGGCCAGATCGGGCCAGATCGAAAAGCTGCGTTCGGCGGCGATCCACTCACGCTCGTTGAGCACCTCGTACAGAATCGCCAACCCCTGGTTGGGTTGACCGACCTCGTAGGCGTCGGGATACATCAGCACCCAGCTGACCTCGGCCGCACCCACATTCTTGGCGACCGAGTTAACCTCCCCGCCGATATAGCGCACCGGTTTGACCACCTGGGCCAACAACGGTTCCAAGCGTGGATACAACGATTCGGGTGCACTCATAGCCCGCACAGCCTACGTCAGGTCCCCTCGCTACGTTTAGGCCGCGACGCTACTGGGCGCCCAGTAGCGCGACGGCCTAAAAGTAGTGTCGAGCGAGGGGACGGGACGGAGCAGACGCGGGTCAGAGAAGGGCGAGGCGACGACGGACGGGGTCGCTACGCAATTCTCGGAGAGCGTCGCGGGCTGTCCAACGGGCCGCCGCGCAGTCGGCGTGCTCCAGAAGAATGCGCTCGGCGCTGGCCACGGCGGCGGCTTGGCAGGCCGGTGAACGTTTGCCGATCTGGCGCAACGCCCAGTTGACGGCCTTTTTCACGAAGTTGCGATCATCACAGGCTTCCCGCTCGATCAACGGCAAGAAGGCGATCAGGTCGGCGTCCGCCGCCTTCTTGTCCCGGACGGCCAGCCTGCACATCAACACGAAGCCGGAGCGTTTCACGAAGGTGGCCTCGGCTTGGGCCCATTCAACGGCTTTGGCGTAGGCGAAGGTGGTGCTACTGAACACGTCGGAGAGCTGGTCACAGACGTCCCACGAATCCAGCTCGGCTACCCAGGCGTCGGCTTGCGCTTCGGTCACCAACTCCGGAATGTCGATGATGCCTGCCAGGATGCGGGCCTCGTGGATGCCCGAGGACCACAACTGTCCGGCCAGCACATGCACACCCTGCGGATCGGCCCGTCGCCAGGCGCGCAGTTCTTTGGCGATGTCGCGCAGCGTGGTGACGCTGACCCCAAGGGTTCCCACAGAGCTGATCCCATAACGGGCCATGCCTGCGACATTGTCGGGATTGGCCAAGCCGCGCAGCCGAGCCAGGAGGTCGTCGATATCGACCGTGGTCACGGATTTAGACGTCGGCACTCACCACGGAGGTGGCATCCACCACCAGATCGGCATACTCCGCGGGGTCACAGTCGGCCAAATACAGCTGCTGACCCTGGTAGTGCCGAGAGTTCACGGGATCGCTGAGTTCGGCCGATCCCCCATCGCGGGCGGCCAGTCGACGGAACGCCTCATCGAAGGGAACATCCAGCCACACCGACAGATCCCACAGCTTGGGGCCTTGTGCGGGGCACCACAGCTGACGGTGCATGAACATGCCGTCGATGATCACCACGGCATCGTCAGGGGCGACTTGCCACGGCGAGCACACCTCGCACTCGGCGTCGATGTCGTAGGCCGCGGTTCGATAGCGTCCCGACCCGTCGCGGCCCAGCGGCTCGAGTACCTCGTCGGTGAACCGTTGGTAGTCGTAGCTGTCCTCGAAGTACCCCTTGCCGGAGTAGCGGCCCTGGGCGTACCGCTTCTGCGGCGGATTCAGATAGTTGTCCATCGT
>DMIX01000106.1 GCA_003451975.1 Propionibacteriaceae bacterium | reverse complement strand
ATATCGCGCATTCCGTAGGTGATGGTGACCTGCGCGGTGGCTTCGGGCCCGGCATGCTTCAAGAAGTTCGTCAGGGCTTCCTGCACCACCCGATACACCGTCAGGGCCAGCGCCGCCGGAACCTTCGGCGGCTGTCCCCGCACCTCCAAGGTGGCCCGGTCTGAGGCGCGCTCCACCAATTCGGCGATGTCGTTCAAGGTGGGTGCCGGTGCGAAATCGACCTGCTCCTGGCTCGGCTCGTCGCGCAGCACTCCGACGATGCGACGCATCTCGCTGAGCGCCTCACGTCCGGTCTCAGCAATGGTGGTCAAGGCCTCCTGGGCGGCTTCGGGACGCTTGGCCGCAGCGGCTTTGCCTCCTTCGGCCTGCACGATCATCACCGACAACGAGTGCGCCACGATGTCGTGCAATTCGCGGGCGATCTGGCTGCGCGCCTTGCTCTCGGCCAGACGCGCCTGCTGCTCGCGTTCGTCGAGGAGCCGTTGGTAGCGCTCTTCGGCGGCCTCGACCCGATCCTGATCTGCGGCCACCGCCTCGCGGACCCGGCGTCCGATGGCGTAGGGGGTGATCACCAGCCCGATGCACACCGACCAGGCCAGCACCAGTGACAGCAGGGTCTTCAGACTGATGTAGGTCGGATCATCAATGATCCACCGCACCGGCCCCAGAATCGAGGCGATGCCGCCGATCACCACGACCAGTCGAGCTTCGTGACCGGGAATCCACCGCGCCATCGTGTAGGAAACCAGCGGCACGACCGCCAAGGTCGCCATCGGAGCATCGGAGACGATCAGTTGCATGACCCCGGCCACGGTGACACCGGCCAACATCAGGATCGGCGAATGTCGACGCAGCACCACCGGCGCCACCATCAGGATCGCCGCCACCATCTGCGCAACATCGAGGTGCTGATCCAAACCGCGCATCGAATACGGCGGAATGGTCAGCAAGCCGATGGCGCCGGCCATCGTCGCGTCCAGGATCCAGTCGTGCCTGGTCGCGCCCGGCGGGAAGATCACCTCACGGAGTTGCATCGCGCTCAAGCCTAGTGGCGGCCCTGACACCGGTCGGCCTCCCGCTCCGCGGGTAGGGTGTGTGCCCACGGGAGGGGCCATGAAAAGACTGATCGCGGGTGTGCTGCTGGTGCTGGTCGTCACCGGCTGCGCCGGTGCCGCGCCGACGCAGAATCCCAGCGCCACCGAACCGCCATTGGCTCAACTCAGTGTCGGAGACTGCACGGCCGGTCTCGACTCCGGGAAGACTCTGTCGGTACCCACCGTGGACTGTGCAAAGCCGCACAACTGGGAGGTGGCTGGACTGGTTCCGCTGGACGAGCAGACCTATCCCGGACCGGAAGTACTGCGCACCACGGCGAGCCAGAAGTGCCCCACGATCTTCCGTGACTACGTCGGCGTCAACACGGCGGCCAGTCCTTACACGCTGACCTACCTGGCCCCTAGCGAGATTCACTGGAGCGATCCGGAAAACCGCACCGTGGTGTGCTTGGCCGGTTCGACGGAAGTGAAGATCACCGATTCGCTGAAAGACACCAACCTGGTCTTTCCTCAGGTCGGTGAATGCACCCAGCAGCCGCCTGCTGGCGGGGTCGGCGTGAAGCTGACCTCCTGCGACACCGAGCACTACTACGAGGTGTATGCGGCCAAGGAGTGGACGGGTAAGAAGGCCCCCACCGACAAGCAGTTGGCCCAGCGGTACCGGGATGTGTGCGTGAAGGGCTTCACGAAGTTCGTCGGGGTGGACTCCGGAAAGTCCAAGTACGAAATCCTGCGTTTCCAGGCGCCATCGGCGTCCTGGAGCTCAGTACCCGATCACCGCACCGTGTGTGCAGCGGGCTCGCCGTCCGGAGGTATCACCGGAACCCTCAAGGGCGCCAAGAAGTAGCCCTCAGCCGTGCAACAGGTCGTCGTAGCTGGGCACTGCGGCTTCGGGCAACTCTTTGAGTGGACGGGCTTGTGTCATGCGTAGGGCGAAGGCGTCCGCGGCGCGCGCGATGCGGAAGTCCAATTCAGCGGTATCGACCCAATCAGCGGTGGCTGCGAAGACCGCGAGTGGGCTCACGTCTGCCTTCAGGAAGGAAAACAGCGGCAGCATGGCGTGTTCGACCATCAAGGAGTGCCGCGGGCTGCCACCAGTCGCGCCGAGCAGCATCGGGCGCCCAATCAGCGCCCGCGGGTCCAGGGCATCGAAGAAGAGTTTGAACAACCCCGAATAGGAGCCGTTGTACACCGGTGTCACCGCGATCACGCCGTCGGCGGACAGGACCGCCTCCTGGGCTTGGCCCAGAGCATCGGATACCTGTCGCTGCGTCAGTGCGGTGGCGAGGTCACCGGCGAGGGTGTGCAGTTCGACGTGCTCGACGTCGGCACTGCACCCACGGTCGGCCAAGGCCGCGCGTGTGCTCTGAGCGAGCAGATCGCCCAGACGGCGACTGCTCGACGGTTGTGCAGCTCCAGCAGTGATCGATACCAGTTTCACGCTTGGGAAACGCGCCGATCGCCCCTGGGCATTCCAGATCGGCCAAAATGGGTACATGAATCTGCCCACCTGGGTGACCACCAGCCAGTTGGTTTCGGTGTTGCTGGTCGTCGTGGTCACCTTGGTGACCCGCTTCCTGCTGATCCGTCTGGTCCACCGCATGACGACTCACGCCTTGGAGCGCGCCAAGAAGCGCCGCGAGCGCGGCCCCAGTCGCGCCGACCAGATCTGGGAATCGGTGGTGATGGTCGACGACGAGCGTTTCGAGCAACGCACCACCACGCTGGGCTCGGTGGGATCCAGCATCATCAGCATCACCTTGTTCATCATCGCGCTGTTGACGATCATGGCGATCTTCGGTGTGCCGCTGGCGCCGCTGTTGACCTCCGCCGGTGTGGGTGGGGTGGCCTTGGCCTTCGGTGCGCAGAGCCTGGTGAAGGACTTCCTTTCCGGCATGTTCATGCTGATGGAGGACCAGTACGGCGTCGGTGATCTGATCGACACCGGCGAGGTCACCGGAACCGTGGAGGAGTTCGGCCTGCGAGTGACCCGCCTGCGCGATGTGTCCGGCACCATCTGGTACGTCCGCAACGGCGAGATCATGCGGCTGGGCAACCAGAGCCAAGGGTGGTCGACGGCGATCGTGGACATTCCGGTCGCCTACAACGAGGATCCCGATCGCGCCATCGCCGACCTGCGGTCGCGCGGCGGCCGCCTCGTGTCGCTCAATCCGATGCGGGCGACCCTCGAAGACTACTTCGTCCGCCAAGTGACGGCGCAATCGGCCGAGCCTCCGGCCGGGCGCGTGGTGCCGGAGGCATGATGGCGCGCGTCGTCGGCCTGGTCGCGGCACACGTCTTCAAGGAGTCGGTGCGCGACAAGGTGCTCTACAACCTGGTGCTCTTCGCGGTGCTCCTCATCGGGGCGTCGTACCTGGTGGGCCAGCTCACCGCCGGGCAGGACATCAAGATCATCAAGGACCTCGGCCTCGCGGCGTCGTCGCTGTTCGGCCTGTTCATCGCCGTGTTCATCGGCGTCGGCCTGGTGTGGAAGGAAGTGGACCGGCGGAGCGTGTACAACCTCCTGGTCAAGCCGGTCCGCCGCCACGAGTTCATCGTCGGCAAGTTCCTCGGCCTCGCCCTCACGCTGCTGGTCAACGTCGCCGTGATGGCCGCGGCGCTCTACGCGGTGCTCGCGCTGATGAACTGGCACGACCCGGGACTCGCCCAGGTCAGTGTCGAGGCCCCGGTGCTCGACCCGGCGCTGCTGAAGGCGTTCGGCCTGCTCTACCTGCAGCTTCTGGTCGTCACGTCGGTGGCGCTGTTCTTCTCGACGTTCGCAGGGCCGCTCATGTCGGCCGCCTTTACTTTCGGCCTCTACGTCGTCGGCCACTTCAACGACGACCTGGCCCACTTCGAGAACGTGGTGGAGTCTCCGGCGGCCGCGTGGCTCGGCAAGGCGCTCTACTACCTTCTGCCCAACCTGGCGCCGTTCGACGTGAAGTCGGCCGTGGTGCACGGCCGCGACGTCTCGGGCGCGTACATGGCGCTGACAGCCGGATACGGCGCGCTGTACGTCGCCGCGATGCTGGCGCTCGCGATCGTGATCTTCCAGCGGCGGGACTTTAAGTAACCATGGCAGGCACGGCAGCAGGCGGTTCGAGCGGAAGTGGAGCGCGGGTCCGCGCGGCGCTGCTCCTCGGCGCCGCCCTGGTGTCCTGGGGAACGGCCGTGTCGCTGGGCGCCTACCGCGACCGGCATCATGCCATTCCGCGCACGGCGGACGAGATCCTCTACCTCCGTGGCGGGGAGGCAGCGCCGCGGCTCGCCCTGGGGTTCGACGCCGTCCTGGCC
>DMIX01000416.1:1035-2900 GCA_003451975.1 Propionibacteriaceae bacterium | reverse complement strand
AACGATCCCTGCCCCACCCAGGTAGCGCCGGTAGAACGCCTCCCCCGGCTCTTCGACCGTGATCCGGCCAGACGTGAGATCGATCCGCAATATCTTGCCCGCTACGCCCTTCACTACGCTACTCCTTTCTTACGTGTCGCTCAAAGTCCTGCAGGACAGGGCGACGCACACGACTCCGGTGGACAGACGGGGGCATCAACCCATCACGCCGGCAGGCATTCGGCCGCCCATTCGATTCCGAGTTCTTCCAGCTTGCCTCGTGTGGGCACACCCGCGCTGTCCCAACCCATCAGACCGTAGAACTGCCTGATCGCCTCATCCATCTTCGCCGGGTCAATCCCGGAATTCTGCAACGCACCCATCCGCGTCCCCTTGAACATCCGCTTCGGCAACTGGTCATCCGCCGCCGTGAACCCCTCACGTAGATTGAAGAGCCGCGCCAGTGTCGCCACCCGCTCGCCCAGCAGCATCGCCTCGTACACCGTGTACTCCCACCCGGTGGCCGCACGGATCAGATCGACCAGGTTCTGGATCGTCCACGGCACGAAGATACACGCCAACGCCGAATCACAGAACAAGTACCACAGGTGCGCCGCTTTCGTGTTCACCACCTTCGTCGTGCTCAGGTCCTGCGCCGGCACCGGACCCAGCGCACCCATCCCACGCAGGTGATCGATCGCCGCGTTTTCCATCGTGAACGCGGTATCGTGCGGACCGACGTTGTGGTCGGCGCCGTTCGGCGCCACCGCATAGATGATGCCCATGCCATTCTTCAGACGCGGGTCGTGCATCGGCATCTCCAACCCCTTCACCTGCATCGCGTACTCCAGACTGCCACGCCCGAGCCGCTGCGCCGCCCGTTTCGTCCCTTCCGCCAGCAGGTCGCCGAGCCCCTCGCGTCGCGCGATCATCCCCAGCAGCTCGAGCATCGCCTCCGCGTTCCCCCAGCTCAGGTCCAACCCGCCGGTGTCCGCCAGCGTCAGGATCCCTTCCGCAAAACACTCCATCGCAAACGCAATCGTCATCCCCGCCGTGATCGTATCCAACCCGTACAGATTGCACAACTGGTTCGCGCGACAGATCGCCTTCAGATCACTGATCCCGCAACAACTGCCCAGCGTTCCCAACGTCTCGTACTCCGGCGCGCCCAATTCCGCCGTCACGCGGTACGGCTCCTCGAACTCGACGACACGCTTGCAGCGCACCGCACACGCCGCACACCCCTCCATGCCGATGCGGATCGAGTTGGCCATCGCCACCGGGCTGATCTTGTCTGTTTCCGCGAAGAACCCACCGTCGAAGTTATAGCTCGGCAGGTTCCCCACTTCGTTGAACACCTCCATCGTCGCACCGGTGCCCAGCGCTGAGTACCCTTTGTTGAAGATGGGGATGTCCTGCAGGTTCCTGGCGAACCACTTCGCCTTCTCTTTGATCGTCTCCGGATCCGCGGTCTCGGGCATGCGCGTGCCGCGCACGGTGATCGCCTTCAGATTCTTCGACCCCATCACCGCACCCATACCGCCACGCCCGTGCGCGTCCTTCAGATCGCTCATAATGCAGGCATACTTCACCAGATTCTCGCCTGCCGGACCGATCGCCGTCGTCCGCGCCCGTGGCTCGCCGAGCTCCTCCGCGATCGCGGCCTGCGTCTCCTGCACGTCCTTCCCCCACAGGTGCCGCGCGTCGCGGATTTCGACCTTGCCCGCGGCGTCGATCCAGACGTACACCGGATGCTCGGCCTTGCCCTCGACGATCAACCCGTCGTAGCCGGTCCGCTTGAACTCCATCGGCCACACCCCGCCGCTCTCGCTCTTGGCATAGCCGCCGGTCAACGGCGACTTCGCGCCGACGCAATCACGCGTCGC
>DMIX01000416.1:0-1007 GCA_003451975.1 Propionibacteriaceae bacterium | reverse complement strand
AACGATCCCTGCCCCACCCAGGTACTGCCGGTAGAACGCCTCTCCCGGCTCATCGACCGTAATCCGGCCTGCGGTAAGGTCGATCCGCAATATCTTTCCTGTTATACCCTTCACTACAGCCACCCCCTTCGTCCAGCGTCCGAACTCGGACAAATCAAAGCAGAATTAAATTATGATGCCACGCAGAATTGGTAATACGAGCGGGGACGCCCTGGGAGGAGACACGATCCGGGGCCTGTCCACCGGGTAGGCTGCCGGCTGGAAATGACCGTCTGACACCGCGATGCCCGCGCAGGAGCAATCGCCTGGTGCCTGACAACGCCATGCAAACGCGGGTCACGAGTTCGACCAATGCCCGAAATGCCGGAAATACTCCCAGCCAAACCCGGATTATCCGCCGCCGATCACGTCGAATACCGAGAGTTGATCGCCATCATGCAAGACGTCGCTGGCCGAGACCAGTTTGCCCCCGATGCCGGCGTTCCAGCCGCGTTCGAGCGGAATGCCCAGGCGCTCCACAACATCGCCGACGGTACTCCCCTCGGCGACAGCCAGCCGGATAGGCTCCTCATCCACCTGCACATACGACCGAATCGTGCCATGCACGGTGACGACAATATCCACTCCTGCCTCCCGCAACAGGTATACAAGTGACATTATACACAATTATCGAAATTTGTCAGGTTCCACTAAACGTGACACACCGCACGCCACCCCGCTGGCACACTCCCGCAAAACCGGCGTATTGATTCCACAGCAAGTTATGCTATACTTCCCAGTATAGGGCAACGAGGCGCCAAGTCATCGTATCGGAATGGAACATTCGCACAGAAAAGGAGCAGCGACTATGGGTTGGTTGGCATGGATCATCTTCGGTGCATTGGCAGGTTGGGTCGCCAGCATGCTCGCCGGCACAAACGACCGGCAGGGCTGTATCGTCGATATCATCGTGGGCGTCGTCGGTGCGTTCGTCGGCGGCATTCTCGTCCAATTCCTCACGGGTAATC
>DMIX01000297.1 GCA_003451975.1 Propionibacteriaceae bacterium | reverse complement strand
CCGTGCATGCCGCCCATCCAACCGCCCTGCGCACCGTCGCCACCGAACGGACCGAACGGGCTCTTCAGGTTCAGCGGCGCCAGCACCTTCATCCGCTCCAACATCCAGTCCGCCTGTTCCTGCGTCAGCCCGCCATCCGCCACTGCCTCGTCGAGGGCTGCCTTTCGGTCGTGGACGATCGCATCGGTCAACTGCTCTTCGGTCAGACCCTTCTCCGTCGCCAGATCGAGCAGCGTCTTGCCTTCCAACCGCGCATCGAGTGCTTCACCCGGCGTCATACCCAGAAGATCGGTGATCGTCGTGGACAGCGCGGAGCCCCCGCGGCAGATTCCGCCCCAGGCCATGCCCCAGGGTGTGTTCGGAGCCGGTGTGTCCGTTGGGCTCTGTGCGAGCACCGTGCCTGCCGCAAACATCCCCAGCACAACTACCATCAACGCAATACCTACTCTAACCAGGATTCTATTCATTGGGTTCACCTCCGTATATTTGAGTAATCCCGTTACTACACCTCAAATATACCCCAATAATGTGAATCTGGTATGAAGAGAGGATGTGAAATGTGTGAGGAGGTGAGGCAGGCACCCGCCGGCCGTCCGCACGATACCCGCGGCGATCGCGTGCGCTGCCCGGAATCACCGGCGCGAGCCCAACGCGTCGTCCGCCGTGGCTCTCGGCGGAACGAGCACGGCGCCGAATCCGCACGCGGGTGGGGACGAGATGAGCCCGATTCATCGGGCGCTGTTCAATAGCGCGGCGAATTCATCGCCGCGCGGGCCGCGGGCAGCCGCAAGTCGCGTGGCTGACGTGCATGGACGCAATTCGACTGGGCCAATCTCCACATAGGCAGTGTGGCTGCCTGCACCCCGATCACGTGGGGCATGTCGTAAGGGGAACATGGTCAAAATTGGCGCAGTCTTGACCAACGAGGACCTGGCATGTCACGCTGAAAACGCGGTCTGCCACTGCTCGCTTGTCGCCCGCCAGTTTTGGGCGCACCCATGTGACGCGTAGCGGTGGCGATGTGGGATGCCTGGGGCCTGCGAGGGCCGGAATGTGCCAGGCGGCGTTCGCGTTCTCCGGCCACGGAGTTTGCGCACTCAGGCAATCTATGGCCGGGCCGGCTGCAAAGTGGAGTACCGGTCCGGCCAACAACCCGCTGTGTTGATCAGGCAGATTCCTCGAGTAGGTCCAACACAAGCCGGTAGGCCAGGTCGACCGCCGGATGGCAGACCTTTGGACCGAGCTCGCGGCTCGTCCACTGCTGTCTGCCCTCTTTCGTCAGCAGATCGACTCCGGTCAGGTCGCGGCAGTCGATGCTCCCCATCTCGGTTTCGAAGCGCCGCTGGAACTCCGGCACGAGCGCCGCCCGGCGGGGCATGCCGGCACCCGGTTCGTCCGGCTCCGTCAGCAGGCTGAAAGCCATCATCGCGCCGCACACTGCGCCGCAGATGGAGCCGGTGTTACCGAAACCACCGCCGAAGTAGTGGGCGATTCGCGGGATGATCTCGTTCTCGATCTGATATTTCTCGCACAACGCCTGCAACACCGCTTCCGAACAAACGTGACCCTGCGCCATAATCTCCGAGGCTCGCGTGGAACCCATCGTAGTCTATCCTTTCCTGGCTGCTATCCCCACAGCGCCGTCTCGGTGCTGTGGGCTGATTCGATACGACTTCCGAATATACCTCACGCCGCAGAGTCTGTCAAGCGGGTCGGGCGACACCGTATCGAACGGAGAGCGCGCGTAGGCCGCGGCAACGGCTCCTGCCACTACGCGGCGGATTCCTGCAGCAAGTCCAACACCAACTGGTAAGCCAAACCGACCGCGGGGAAGCAGACCTTCATCGGGACGTCGGAGCTCATCAATTGCTCGATGCCCTCTTCGGTGGTCAGATCCAAACCCGTCAGATCCCGGCAGTTGATGCTCCCCATCTCGGCCTCGAAGCGCCGGCGGAACTCCTGCCCGATCGCCAGCCTGCGCAGATTCCCCTCCATGGTCTCCGCCGGCTTCGTGCCCAGGCTCAGCGCCATCATCGCGCCGCACACCGCGCCGCAGGGCGCCCCCGTGTTGCCGAAGCCACCGGCGAACAAGTAGGCGACTTGCGGGATAACCTCGCTCTCGATCCCGAGATCTTGGCACACGGCCAACAGCACCGATTCCGAACACACGTACCCCTGTTCCATGTATTGCATTGCCCGATTTGGTTCCATGATTTCCCATCCTCTCCTGGCTGTTGTGCCCCAAGCACCACCGTGCTCGATGCGGGTCCCACTCGACCCTGCGGGGCACTATACTCGATGGCACAAAGCCTGTCAAACGGTGAGGTGGGGAAGAGAAGGCAGGGTGGGCGCAGACCCACGCGAGGCGGTCACATGGGAGCGGCCCGGTCAACGGCTCTGTGATTTCGTATCCGTCTCACCACCGAGACACGGAGAGCACACCGAGCCCGTTGGTCGTTCTCTCTCTGTGCCTCTGTGGAGCGACTTGTTCCCCGGCCGGCGGACCACTCGCACCCATAGGCGTGCTTGCTATCCTTCTCTGCCAACGCGCCGGCCGTGTGCCTCTCCTATGCCTCCGCAGGCACCGCGCCGGCCCCCTCGCGGTAGAAGTCCCCGGCCAAGACGACGCTCAGGCCGAGCAGGAGGATGAGCACAGCGCAGGCGATGACCAGGGTCTGGACGCGCACGACGTCAGCCAGCGGCCCGAAGACGAGCATCCCCAGCGGCATGAAGCCCGAGAACATCACATTGACCAGGCTGAATACCCTGCCCAGCACCCCCGGATCGGTCTTCTCCTGGACCAGCGTGTAGACAGCCGACTGTACGGCCGGGATGGACAGGCCGATGACGAACATGAGCGCGGCGAACAGCCAGAACACCTGCGCGAAGCCGACCGCCAGCGAGGCCGCGCCGTACAGCATCACGCCGATGAAGAACGTGCGAACGCGGTTCCCGAATCCGCCGGTCGCGCCGAGCAGCAGTCCGCCGAGCAGCATCCCGGCGAAGGCCACCGTCTCGTTGATTGTCAGCAGCGCCACCTGGTCGACGAACGTGCGCTCGATCATCAGCGCTGTCAGGAAGCCGGACGGCACGCACAGGAAGATGTAGATCCCGTAGGTCGCGAGCATCCGCCGCAAGAAGCGGTGGCTCCAGGTATAGCGGAAGCCTTCTCCGATCTCTGCGAATACCGAGGTGCCAGCCACTCGTGTGGCCGGCTGGTGGTGGGGGATGTGCAACAC
>DMIX01000254.1 GCA_003451975.1 Propionibacteriaceae bacterium | reverse complement strand
CAGCAGCACAGTCGGCGCACAGCCCCGACAACGCGACATGAGTGGCATCGAGTTCGAAGCCATGTAGGGCACCCATGCGGTCGGCGACCCCCACCAGCAGATCGGCGGGCAGATCGATGATGCGCCCACACTGCCGACACTGGGCATGCAGATGCGGCCCGCGGGTGCCGGTGAGGTGATAGGCGGTGGCGCCATGTCCCAGGTGGACGTGCTGCACCACGCCGAGCTCGCTCAATGCAGCCAGCGCTCGATACACACTGGTGCGGTGCACCTGAGGTGCGATTTCGGCGACTGCCGTCGCGATCTCCTCAGTACTCAGATGGCCCGCCGTGGTGGCCAGCGCAGTGAGCACTGCTCGGCGCGGGGCACTCATGCGTTCGCCCTTGGCGCGTAGCTGAACGGCGACAGCGGCCAGCAGGGCCTGGGCATCAGGGTCAGGGCTGCCCGGTGAAGGTACCTCGGAGGTCACGAGGCACAGCCTAATCGGGGGCCGCCACCAGCGCCTCCGCCATGGCTTCTTGTCCTCTCAAATTGCATGTTCAGCCAATACTGAATTTGGTTCCCCCCCTAGCCGTCCGGGCAAAAAGAATGCCTGGCTTACCCCTCCCGGTACGTACCTACGGCATGTAATGTGACCTGCACCATCGAGCAGGACGCCGCCGCGTCCGCCTGACAGATAGGGAGCATGGATGGCCAACGCAATCTTCAACCGCGATGAGGTGAGCCTCGAACTCCCCCAGGTACCTGCGACCCAGGGAAACGACGGCTACGACATCAGCAAACTGCTGTCCACTACCGGGGACACCACACTGGACATCGGCTTCGCGAATACCGCGTCCTGCCGTTCTGCGATCACCTTCATCGACGGAGACGCCGGCATTCTGCGCTACCGCGGATACCCGATCGAGCAACTCGCCGAGCAGGCGACCTTCCTCGAGGTCTCCTACCTCGTTCTCTACGGCGAACTTCCGAATGCGGCACAGCTTGAGAAGTTCTCCACCGACATCGCGCGGTTCCATCTGTTGGATGAGCGCCTCAAGCACATGTTCAGTTCGATGCCGCGCAAGTCGCACCCGATGCCGTTGCTGGCTGCCGGTCTGAATGCACTGTCGACCTTCGCGCAATCGAAGTACGCCGAGAAGGGCTTCGAGGCCGAGCGGGCCACTCACATGCTGATGGGTGCGGTGCCCACCCTCGCGGCGTACGGCTACAAGAACTCCGTGGGTGAACCGTTCCTCTACCCGGACATGTCGCATTCCTACATCGAGAACTTCCTGCGGATGTCCTTCGGCCTCCCCACCGAGCCCTACCCCTTCGACGACGCCACCACTCGGGCTTTGGATGTGCTGCTGATCCTGCATGCCGATCACGAGCAGAACTGCTCCACCTCGACGGTGCGCATGGTGGGCTCATCTGGCGCCAACATCTACGTCTCGGTGGCAGCAGGGGTCAACGCCCTGTCCGGTCCGCTGCATGGCGGCGCCAACCAGGCGGTGTTGGAGATGCTCAAGGCGATCCGGGCCTCCGGTGAGGACGTCAAGGACTACATCGCCAAGGTCAAGGACAACAAGGCCTCCACCAAGCTGATGGGCTTCGGCCACCGGATCTACAAGAACTACGATCCGCGCGCCGCCATCGTCAAGAAGCACGCTGACGAGATCCTGAGCACCCTGGTTGGCCACGACCCGCTGCTCGACCTCGCCGTAGCCCTGGAAGAGGCCGCTTTGAGCGATCCGTACTTCCAGGAGCGCAAGCTGTACCCGAATGTGGATTTCTACACCGGTCTGATCTACCAGGCCATGGGCTTCCCGCAGAACATGTTCACGGTGCTGTTCGCACTGGGACGCCTGCCCGGCTGGATCGCTCACTACCTGGAGCAGACCACCGATCCGACCATGAAGATCAACCGGCCCCGCCAGGTGTACGTCGGCGAGGTCGAGCGCAACTACGTCCCCATGGACCAGCGCAACTGATCAGTCTCCACCGCTGCGGCCCGGTCGTCCCACGATGACCGGGCCGCAGTGTTTTCGTTGGCAGCAGTGCCGAATATCCCGAGCACCCTTCCTTCAGAGAACACAATTCACTACCCTGAAGTGCATCAGTCTCACAGCGGCAACGATCACCGCTGATCTGCAGTGTCTCGCGGGGTCTCGATGCGGCCCCGACCCATACCTCAATGTGCCTTGCCCCCAATGAGGAGAATCACCATGCGACCTACCTTCATAGCCGGTCTCATCGCGACCGGTCTCCTGGCTGGTTCCACCATCAGCCCAGCACAGGCTCAGCCATTGACGACCTCAGCCGCCGCCCTCACTAGGCAAGCCGTCACCTTGATGAAGACCAAACGCGCAGACATCGACGGGGATGGCCGCAAAGACACCGTCCGGCTCTACAAGCTCAGTGCGTCGAAATGGCGAGTCACCGTCGACACTGCAAAAGGCAAACACGCCAGCAAGCGCTTCACCTCGACCATCGCCCGCGACTGGGGCCTGAAGTCGCCCTGGGTCGGTCCGAATCGTATGGACGGCCGCCCTGGCGCCGAACTTCCGTTCATGATTCAAGGCGGCGACGGCGTGGTGTTCCGGGTCCTCACCTGGCGCAAAGGTCGACTGATCAACGAGCCTCGGCTCGCGGGCGCTGCGTGGTACGTCGGCGGACCACTACCGGAGTTTCAGTCCTACCGCTTCTACACCTCTGCCTCGGTGCGCTACGCCGAAGTAGCCTGGCTCACCCCGAACGGTTCGGATTACAAGACCTGCAGCGCCGATGTGAAGCGCTACGCCTGGAAGTCGTCGAAGTGGGTCTTCGTTCGGCACTACACCGTGGCTGCGGCCACCGGGGTGTGCCAGCGCTACCCCGGCCTGTGACCGTCAGCCGCTGCAGCTATTTCTGCAGCGGCTGCAGCGGCACCAGGGTGGGTCGAGAGACCTCGGCGAAGAAGTCGTTGCCCTTGTCGTCGACCACGATGAATGCCGGGAAGTCCTCGACCTCGATCTTCCAAATCGCTTCCATGCCGAGTTCGGGATATTCCAGCAGTTCGACCTTCTTGATGCAGTGCTGCGCCAGGACAGCAGCCGGACCACCGATCGAACCCAGGTAGAAGCCACCGTGTTTGGCACAGGCATCGGTGACCTGCTGACTGCGGTTGCCCTTGGCCAGCATGATCATCGAGCCACCGGCGGCCTGGAAC
>DMIX01000088.1 GCA_003451975.1 Propionibacteriaceae bacterium | reverse complement strand
GGACGGGGTAGGCAGCGACTATGGGAGTCCGATCGTCTCGCTGGAGAAGGCGGTCGAGTTCATCCGCGAGACCGGAATCGACAGCTTCGCCCCGGCGATCGGCACTGCCCACGGGATGTACAAAGGGACACCGCACATTCACATCGACAGGGTCGCGGAGATCGTCGCGGCGGAGCCCATCCCGCTGGTCGTGCATGGTGGTACGGGGTTGGCCGATGCCGTCTTCAAGGAGCTCATCGCGCGCGGCGCACCCAAGATCAATATCTCGACGCAGCTCAAGATTGTCTATGCCGACAGTTACCGCGAGTACCTGAACGCGCATCCGGCGGAATACGACCCGCTGAAATTGCTCGAAGCGGTGCGCGAAGACGTCATCCGCATGGCCGTCCAGTTCATTGGAGTATTCGGGAGCGAGGGAAAGGCGTGATGAGCAAGGTACTTGTTTTCGATTGTGACGGCGTGTTAGCGGACACTGAGCAGTTCGGCCACTTGCCGGCTTTCAATCAGATGTGGGTAGAGCTGGGCGTCCCCTGGGAATGGTCCGTAGAGGAGTACGGGCGCAAGCTGAAGATCGGCGGTGGTAAGGAACGCATGGCCAGCCTGTGGAACGAGCCACGCTTTCTGGAGACGGTCCGCCCGCCACTCGACCCTGCAGAACGCGACGCCACGGTCGCGGCGTGGCACAAGCGCAAGACGGCCATTTACAAGGACATCATCGACTCGGGCCGGATTCCGGCGCGCTCGGGCGTGAAGCGTTTGGCCGAGGAGGCCCTCGACAGCGGCTGGGTGCTCGCCGTCGCCTCGACGTCAGCGCGGGACTCGGTCGAGACGGTGCTGCGCCACGTGATTGGTGAAGCAGCCGCGGGACAGTTCTCAGTCGTCTTGGCGGGTGATGTCGTCAAGGCCAAGAAGCCCGCACCGGACATCTACCAGATGGTCTGCCGCGAGCTCGCCGTCCCACCTGAAGACTGCGTGGTAGTGGAGGACTCGCGCAACGGTCTTGAAGCGGCCCACGCGGCTGGGATGCAGGTGATCGTGACCGTAAACGGCTACACGCGCGACGAGGATTTCAGCGAAGCAGCGATTGTGCTGACTTGCCTCGGTGACCCCGGCGCGGAAACATGCGAAGTGATCGAAAACAGAAGCGCAGCAACACCCGGCGACTACTTCACCGTGGCCGATCTGGAACAGGTGCTCGCTGGCGGAAGCGGGGCAAAACCAGGACACGGCCAATGACACACAGGAGGCTTCGTCTCGTCAGTCCGAATGAGCGTTACTCGAAATCGAACGCGTACTGCGTGAGCTGCAGCTCGTCGCGCATCTCGCGCAATTGCCGCTGCAACACCTGGTTGAGCGGAATGCCCTTCACTCTGCGTTCCTGCCAGGCCAGGTATTCCTTCTCTCCGGCGGTATAGATGCGCTTCTGTCCCGGCGCCGTCTTCGAGGCGCGCAATTGCCGCAGGATCTCGCCGGTAGTCTTCCTGAACTCCGCCAGGTCGACGAACGATGCGACGTCGATGGCGATGAAGAAGTGCCCCAGCCGGAAAGGTACACGTCCGCCGTGCTCGTCAAATCCGGACAGGGCCTTGAGGAACGGGCCGCTTTGCAGTGCTGAGGAGAGGATCTCGACAACGGTGGCGTAACCATACCCCTTGTACCCGGACCCGTCCTCGCCGATACCGCCCAATGGCGTCAACGCGGCGGTGCCGGCGACGAGTTCGTCGAGCACCGCATGCGCGTCCGACTTCGACTGGCCATCGTGCCCGATCACCCAGCCCTCCGGCAGTGGCTTCCCTGCACGCTCGTAGACCTCGATCTTGCCACGCTGCGTGGTGGAAGTCGCGCAATCCAGGATGAAATCGAATTCCTCGTCCGTGGGCATCCCGAACGTCAGCGGGTTCGTCCCGAGCATGTTCTCGACGCCGAACGTCGGTGCAATGGCGGGACGAGCGTTCGTCCCAGTAATGCCAATCATCCCCTGCGCCGCCGCCATCATCGCGTAGTAGCCGGCGATACCGTAGTGGGTCGAATTCTTCGCCGCGACCATGCCCATGCCGTAACGCTTCGCCTTGTCGATCGCCACCTGCATCGAGCGCTTGCCGATCACCATGCCCATACCGTTGTTGCCATCGACGACCGCAGTGGTCGGCCCTTCGCGCACGACCTCGAAACGCGTTACCGACTCCTGGATGCCCGCACGGATACGCTCGTAATAGAACGGCTTCATACGTCCGATACCGTGGGAATCGATGCCACGGCGGTCCGATGTAATCAGCACGTCGGCGCAAATCGCTGCATCCTCATCAGGCACGCCGAGTGCGCGGAAGACGTCCCCCATGAAACACTCCAACAGGTATGAGTCGATCCTCACCACGTTGTCACTCACCTTGTTCCCTCTCGTTCTCCGGCTTCACCCATCCCGCTGACATCGCCGCCGGTCACGCTTTCTTGCATCATCCCTGTCACCCGGACATCACGCATTCGCAGCAAACGAGCGCGCGCTTGCGACAGCGCGTTTCCACCCCGCCAGCAATCGCTCCCGTTCCTGCGCAGCCATCGCCGGCGCGAAGCGGCGGTCGACCTTGCGAATGTCCAGAATATCCTCCTGGCTTTTCCAGAACCCGGTGGAGAGACCCGCGAGATAGGTTGCACCCAGTGCAGTGGACTCCGTCTGCGCCGGCCGTTCCACGTCCACGCCCAGAATGTCGGATTGGAACTGCATCAGGAAATTGTTGGCCGCCGCACCGCCATCGACTTTCAGCGCTTTCAATTCCAGATGGCCTTCCTCCTTCATCACCTGCAACACGTCGTGTGTCTGATAGCCGATCGCTTCCAGTACAGCGCGCACGAGATGAGCGCGCCCCGATCCGCGGGTCAGCCCGACGATGGTGCCTCGCGCGTACATGTCCCAATACGGTGCGCCCAGTCCGACGAAAGCTGGAACGACGTACACCCCCGCGTTGTCCGGAACGGATTGGGCGAGATCTTCGGTTTCCGCTGCGGAGACGATCAGCTTCATCTCGTCGCGCAACCACTGGACCGCCGCTCCGGCGATGAAGATGGCCCCCTCCAGCGCGTAATGGACCTTCCCGTCCACCCCCCAGGCAATCGTCGTGAGCAGGCCGTGTTGCGAGGCGATGGGACGCTCGCCAGTGTTCATCAGCAGGAAGCAGCCAGTCCCATACGTGTTCTTGGCCGAGCCGGGTTCGAAACAGGCCTGTCCGAACAGGGCTGCCTGCTGATCTCCAGCCATGCTGCCGATGGGGATCTCGACGCCGAACACAACCGGATCGGTCACGCCATACACCGTGCTCGACGCGGCGGTCTGTGGGAGCAGACTCACGGGGATAGCGAAATAGCGCGATATTTCCTCGTCCCATTTCAGGCTGTGGATGTTGAACAGCATCGTCCGTGAGGCGTTGGAGTAGTCGGTAACGTGAACCCTTCCGCCCGTCAGGTTCCACACCAGCCACGAGTCGAGCGTGCCGAAACGCAGATCGCCGGCCTCGGCACGCTCGCGCACCCCAGGCACGTTCTCCAGCAGCCAGGCAAGCTTGGTTGCCGAGAAATAGGCGTCGATCACCAGCCCGGTGCGTGCGCGCACCATCTCTTCCATGCCGGCCTGTTTCATCCGGTCGCACAGCGGAGCTGTCCTGCGGCATTGCCAGACGATGGCGCGGCTCACCGGCTCTCCAGTCCGCGCATCCCACACCACCGTCGTCTCGCGCTGATTGGTGATCCCGATGGCCCGGATCTCCCCAGGGGATACACCGGCGCGCGCGATCGCTTCACGCGACACGCGCAGCGTGACCTCCCAGATCTCCGTGGCATCGTGTTCGACCCAGCCCGGTTTGGGATAATACTGCGTGAACTCTGAATAAGCACGCGATAAGACCTGGCCCGCGTGATCGACAATCAAAACCGTACTGCCTGTAGTCCCCTGATCGATGGTCAAGACATAGCCTGCTGCCAATGTTCCATCCTCCGTTTTGGAGTACGCATAAGGCCGATCCGGCTCGCCGCACAGTGTGTATCAGCTCAATGAAACAGGGAAACCAGCTCCTCCGTCATCCCGAAGTCCTCGGCGAGACCGTACAGGTTGACGGTCACGTAATCAGGTAGCTGCACACCGTTCGTCAGAGCTTTCTCGCGCCGCTCCCATTCCATCTCCCCCGGCAAATAGATGCGTTCCGCTCCTTTGGCTTTCGGCGCGTTCTTGATCTCGCGGATCATGTGATCCATGCGTTGCTTGAAGAGATTGGCCGGCATCATGGCCGGGACGTTGATGGCGATGAACGCGTGCCCCTCGTTGGCAGGCTCCGGAGTGTCGTCCAGCCAGCACTTCACGTCGCTCAGCATCGCCGCACCGGTCAGGACCGCGGCAAGCACCTCGATGAACACCGCAATGCCATAACCCTTGTGCCCGGCCATCGGCAACAATGCCCCGTGTTCGGGGAAATCGCGCGGATCGGTCGTCGGCAGGCCGTCGTCATCGACCAGCCAGCCCGCCGGAATGC
>DMIX01000151.1 GCA_003451975.1 Propionibacteriaceae bacterium | reverse complement strand
TGCCCCCAGCGAACGCCCTCCGCCCGGGCCGCTGCAGAGCAGGCCACCACCTGATTGGCGGCAATAGTGGCCACCGGATGCTCAACCGATTCACCTTCAGCCAGCGCCCAGGCGGTGATCGGCCAATCCGGAAACCACACCGCCAAACAGCGCTCCCGCCGTTGAGAACGGCCCACCTCAGGCTGCAATCGAACCGTCATGGCTCAGCCCGCCACCGGCAGCCGAGTCGGCGCCGGTTCCACAAGCACCTCGGCCAAAACCCCGCTGGCCGAAGGCAATTCCACAGTGACGCTGCGTCCGCCCGGAACCCGGCGGGACGTCACCTCAACCCGAATCCGCCGGCTCCTCAGATGCCCATGGCCCTGTCCCAGCCCTTGCCAATGCGGCTCGGCCAGGCTCAACCGAGCCTCGGCCCGAGGCCACTCACCGATCACCAGCAGCACCACGCCCCGATCTCGCAGTCGAGCCCCCAGCCGGGCCGCATCGGCTTCTCGCACCCGGCCCGGCGGACGGACGGCCAGCACGTCGATCACCTCGGCCAGTGCTCCGAGGACCGCCAGCCACTGCTGGGCAGGGTCGGGCACCAACACCAATCGCTCCAGTCGGATACCGGCGTCCGCAGCCGCCTCGGCGGCGAAGGTCGGCACCCCCACAACGCCACACCAGTGCCCGGCCGCGGATGGCTCGGCCAGGAGCGCCTGCAGCAGTGACCCCGGAGAGTCCAGGCAGTAGGCCGATCCGGGTCTCAATCCCGGCTCGGGCAGCACCTCAGCCAGGGCTGCGGGAATCTCAAACAGTTGTGGGCGCACCCGCGCCTCGACCTGGGCGACCTGGGCCCGTAGGTGGTCGATGAGCGCTGCAGTTTCCACCCCTCCATGATCGAACAGGTGTTCGATTACGTCAACTGAGTCGGGTGCTGGAACCGTTCGACATCGAGTGGCCGGACGAAGCGAGTCACGACCGGGTCGTTACCCCTGCCACAGGAAGGACAGCGCCGTATTCGCCACCGTCAGTGCCGCGGCAAGAGCAGTGAGCGCAGCAGCGGGCCCACGCTCCTTCTTGATGCGGGCATTGGCGATCTCCACCAGTGCGACCACAGCCAAGGCGACCACGATCTTCACACCGACCTTGACGAAGTCGAGACCGTCTTCGGCGCCGAGCGCCATCACGACCAACAAGGCGCCGATCAGGAGCTGGGCCCGGGCCGCCCACAGCATCAAGGGCAAGCCCCACGACTTCTTGGCTGCGTCGGCGATCCAGCCCCCCAGGATGGCTGCGATGGCGAGCAGATGTAGTGCCAGAATCACGCCAACCACTTCTACCACACTTGACTCTGCCCCGATGTCAGGGTGTCACCTGCTGTCAGGGACGACGGTGGAACCGCACCGACGCGTCGCACGGTGCAACGCTCGTGGTGAGACTGCCCTGGCTCAGCCGACCAGACTCTGCCACTCCGCCGGACCGTGCCAGAGCAAGTCGGCTGCGCTCAGCAGTTCAGTGACTTCCGGCGCATCCCAAGCCTGCTCCAGACTCAAGCCGTCGGCTGCGACCGTCGCCACGCTCAGGTTCAGCCCCGGCTCGTCGGCAAACAAAGCCTGCACCCGGCTGTAGGCCAGGCCAGGGATCGTCACTTCACCGAACTCCACTGCTTCACCGGACTCGACCGGCTCGATCTCGGCTACGGCCACGAGTCGCCGACCACAGCAGGCCAAGCCTGCGATGGAGGCCACCAGCACCGCTATCCGCTCGGCTTCTTCGGCGTCGGTGACGGCGAAGGCCTCCCGCAGCCCGCGGGTGTCGGCATAGCCGGTGATGGGGCCGGAAAGAGCTCCACTGGCAGCCCAGGAACGCAACCGATCAGAGGTCAGCGGTATGCACACCAGTGTCATGGTCAGACCCCCAACGCGGCCAACTCGGCGGTGATCGCCGTCGCCCAGGTTTCCAGGGGCCCGAAGGCTGCCGCGGTCAGGCTCACCTTGCCGTGGTAGCTGTTGATGGTCACCGTGATCTCTTCGCCGTCGGTCGGTGTGGTGGTCGCGAAGACCTGCCGCACCCGCAGCCGTCCCAGGTAGCGCGGCTGATCCGGCCCGGGAACATTCACCACGGTGACCGCATGCGGCCGACCGACCGCCACGGTGCCCGCCGCGACGGCGTGCAGCGTGGCGGGAGCGAATCCGGCCAGATCGATCAGGTCACGGGCGGGCACGCTCAGTCCGCTCTCGCGACGCACAGTGGTGATGGTGGCAATAGCCTGCAGGCGAGCAGTCGAATCGGCCGTGGCCAGCGGCAGCCGGTCGAAGGACGGCGCGATGCGACAGCCGATGGCGGATTCCAGGACTTGCGGCTCCGTGATGGCCAAGGGCACCAAGGCCAGCGGATCGAGCAGCTCGCGCCCCTGGTCGAGGTACCACTGACGGATACCCGCACTCGCTAACGCGACCACGACATCGTGGATGGTGCAGCCGTGTCGGTCGTGGATTCGCTTCACCTCGGCGAGGTCCACCTCGACACCCGCCACCTGCAGGGAGCGTCCGCCCGCAGGCGTGACCCGACGCAGGCTGTCTTCCAGCATTCCCAAGGCGCCACCAACGGCACGTTCGGCGGCCGCCAACGGATCACTGAATCCGGAGAGGACGGCAGCCAGGTCCGGCGCGGCCGTCTGCGACGGCTGCCAGGGCTGCGGCTCGGGCGGCTGACGGTCGTCGGCGCGGTCCTCGAACAGTTCTTGGAACAGGTGGATGTGGTCATAGCCGTCGATCATGGCGGGGTTCACTCGCGCCACGATCGCCTGGGCTCCCGATGCANNCAGCGGATGCGACCGCGGCAACGTGGTGTCGAGTTCGTTGGCCAGCCAACTCTCCCTACGCTGCCCTGAAGCCAACGTCACCTCGCGAATATGGCCGTCGAGATTGAAGTTGGCGTCATCGACCCATCCCGATACCGGCCAGCCGGTGACGACCCGGCGAAAACGGGGGGCGTAATCCAGCCTCTCGGCGATCCGCACAGCCAGTTCGGCTCGATCAAGACCACCGGCTACGACCAGGACCAGCGCCTGTTGCCACGGCGCAGCGTCACGATCTCGAGCCAGCAACGATGCTTCAGCAGTGGTCACCAGGTCGCTCACACCGCCTACCCTACTCAGCGGGCGAGTGCAGGCATCTCAGGCAGGCCCAGTTGTTCCCGTGAAGCCGGCGGAATGCGGTCCAGCCAGCCATGCAGAATCGCTTCGCATTCAGCGACGACGCTCGCATCGTGGGTCGGCACATGGAATCTGATCACATTGCCTCGGGCGGTCCAGCCATAGGGGTGGGTCTCGAGCAGCCACTCCTGAACGCGCTCATTGAACAATTGATAGGCCTGCTGGGGATCCACCGAGCGCAGTTGGAAGTTGTCCGCGAAGCGGAAGTTACCCAGCTTCACCACCGCCCCCAGCTCTTCACCGTTGAGCGACAGGTCAGGTAGGCGTGAGTCCAGGATGAAGGCGCAGATCGGCTCACTTTGCCGATCACTGTCCATGACCATTCCTCGGGTGAGTTGAGTGCGCGCGGCGCTCTCACTCAGCCAGGTGTAGTTGAACGACACCATGCGCACGCCCGCGCAGCCGCAGGTGAGTTGATCCTCGATGCGCCCCTGTGGCCGCACCGGGAGTCCGAACTCACGGACCAGCGCGCGATCGCCTTGAAGCTGGTATTCCCAGTCGTCGTGTCCGTAGAAACTGTGCCGCTCGATGCGGGGCGGCAGGTTCAAGC
>DMIX01000150.1 GCA_003451975.1 Propionibacteriaceae bacterium | reverse complement strand
ACCGCCAACTCGATGAACTGCCTGCTGGAAGTGATCGGCCTGGCGCTGCCCGGCAACGGCTCGACCCTGGCCACCGCTGCGGCCCGCAAGGAGCTGTTCCTCAATGCCGGCAAGCTGGTGGTCGAGCTGGCCAAGCGCTACTACGACGGTGACGACGAATCGGTGCTGCCGAAGGCCATCGCCAGCCGCGAAGCCTTCGCCAATGCCATGCGGGTCGATATTGCCATGGGCGGCTCGACCAATACCGTGCTGCACCTGTTGGCAGCGGCCTATGAGGCCGGCGTCGATTTCGGCTCCGATGACATCGATGACCTCAGCCGCGTCACTCCGTGCATCTGCAAGGTGGCACCGAACACGACCAACTACTACATGGAGGATGTGCACCGAGCCGGTGGAATCGCAGCCATCATGGGCGAACTCGACCGGGGCAAGCTGCTCGATCGCGACGTCCACGCCGTTCACTCGGCCTCGTTGGATGAGTGGATAAACACCTGGGACATCCGTGGTGGCTCGGCAAGCGCCGAGGCAGTCGAACTGTTCCACGCCGCTCCTGGCGGGGTGCGCACCACCGAGGCGTTCAGCTCCACCGCCCGCTGGGACGAGTTGGATCTCGATGCCGAGACCGGCTGCATCCGCGACGTCACCCACCCCTACACCGCCGACGGGGGCCTGGCGATCCTGAAGGGCAACCTCGCCGTCGACGGTGCCATCGTCAAGACTGCAGGCGTGCCTGAAGAACTATGGACCTTCTCCGGCCCAGCCGTGGTCACCGAATCCCAGGAGCAGGCCGTTGAGGCGATCTTGAGTAAGCGGGTCAAACCCGGCGACGTCGTGGTGGTCCGCTACGAAGGCCCCAAGGGCGGCCCGGGCATGCAGGAGATGCTGTACCCGACGTCCTACCTGAAGGGGCTGGGGCTGGGTCCCCAATGCGCACTGATCACCGACGGGCGCTTCTCCGGCGGCTCATCGGGACTGTCGATCGGTCACGTCTCGCCCGAGGCGGCCTCCGGTGGCGTGATCGGCCTGGTCGAGGACGGCGACATCATCGAGATCTCCATTCCGGAGCGTCGCATGGAACTGATGGTCGATGAGGCCACCTTGGCTTCGCGGCGCGCCCAGCGCGATGCGGCCGGTTGGCGACCGGCCGACCGCGACCGCGAGGTGTCCACCGCCTTGAAGGTGTACGCCTCGCTGGCGCTCAGCGCCGACAAGGGTGCTTCTCGCTCCCTCGACTGAGTCCCACCGGGGGATTGTGGCGTGATTCGCGCATTGCTGGTGGATGCCGACGGCGTCCTGCAACACGTGCCGAAAGGCTTCCTGCGTGACTTTGCCGCGCTCGGCGGCGGCTGGGGCTTCGTGCGCGAAGTATTCGGCGAAGAGCAGCGCACCATGACCGGTTCCGAAGACCTCGTTGAGGTGCTCGAGGAGGTATTTGACCGCCGCGGGCTGGCAATCTCCCCCGAACAACTGCTTGCCCTGTGGTACCGCATCACCCCTGATCAGCGAATGCTCGATCTGGTGGCACGGGTTCGGCAGGCCGGGGCGATCACAGTTCTGGCCACCAATCAGCAGAGCTATCGCGGGACGTGGATGCAGCAGAACCTGCCCTACGACGACTACTTCGATCACACCTTCTACTCCTTCGAAATGGGCCTGGCCAAGCCAGACCCGGCCTATTTCACGAGCATCGTCGACCACCTCGACATCGACGCTGACCAGGCCGTCTTCATCGACGATCTGGCCACAAACACCGCTGGCGCCCGTAAGGCGGGCCTGAAGGCGATCACCTATCCGCCGCGATTCCCCTTCAGGCTGCTGCAGTTGCGGCTGCGCACCGTAGGAGTGCCCGGCGTCTGAGGCGTCCACGAGACACCGCTGCGCAGGCACGTCCGCAGGTTGGTGGTAGAACCGGGCCATGCGCGCAGTGATGTACGAGAGCGTCGGCGGGCCGTTGCAGATCCGCAGCATGCCCGACCCGGAGTGTCCGGTCGACGGCGCGGTCATCGCCGTCCAGGCGACCGGAGTCTGTCGCTCCGATTGGCATGCCTGGCGAGGCCACGATCCGGTGCCGCTGCCGATGATTCCCGGGCATGAGTTCGCTGGAGTGGTGCAGTCCGTCGGTCCCGAGGTACGCGAATTCGCCGTCGGGGACCGGGTGACCGCCCCTTTCGTCAACGCCTGCGGACGCTGCACCACCTGTGCGGCAGGACAAGGCCAGGTATGCCCGAACCAGACCCAGCCCGGATTCACCCATCCCGGCTCGTATGCCGAACTGGTCGCCGTCCGAGCCGCCGACATCAACCTGGTGCGATTGCCCGACTCGATCGATGCGGTCACCGCCGCTGCGCTGGGCTGCCGCTTCGCCACGGCCTNNCGGCTGCGGCGGCGTGGGCCTGTCTGCGGTTCTGATCGCCACCGCCCTCGGCGCCCGAGTGGTCGGCGTCGACCCGTCCCCGGCGGCCTGCCAACGGGCCTCCGAACTGGGTGCGGAAGCGGTATTCACCCAGTTCGACAGCGCCGTGATCGCAGACCTCACCGGCGGCGGTGTTGCGGTGAGCGTGGATGCCGTCGGCAGCGCTGCCACCGCAGCGGCCTCAGTGCGTGCGCTGCGACGGCGAGGACGGCACGTGCAGGTCGGCCTGATGCTGGATGCGGCTGCTCACGCTGCGCTGCCCTGGAGCGAGCTGGTGGCCAAGGAGCTCGAGGTGGTCGGCAGCCATGGCATGGCTGCCAGTGACTACCCCCGATTGCTGGCGATGATCGCGTCCGGCCATCTGGAGGTGTCCCGGCTCCTGGGTCGGGTGGTGGCCTTCGAACAACTCCCCGTCGAACTGGCTGCGATGGACGATCTGATCGCCCAGAGCGCCGGCATTGTGGTGGCCCGGGTC
>DMIX01000235.1 GCA_003451975.1 Propionibacteriaceae bacterium | reverse complement strand
GGTGGGTGTCGTTGAGCTGGAAGATGATCCGATTAGGCAGCTCGTTCCAGTCGAAGCCTTCCTCCAAACCCTGATCGATGAAGTCGCGAATCGAACACGCCACAAAGAAGTACTGCTGCTGCAGGCGTAACTCCTTGCCCTGCGGGGTTGAATCCTCGGGGTACAAGACCTTGGTGATGTTCTCGGCGAAAGTCTGAGCTCGCACCGCCTCGGCATAGTCGCCGGAGTTGAAGATCGCCAGATCGAACGCCTTGGTCGCCTGCGCACTCCACAGCCGCAAGGTATTGACCCGGCCATTCTGATAGCCGGGCACCATGTAGTTGTACGGCACCCCCAGCACATTCCAGCTCGGCACCCATCGGGTGCGCAGCACGCCGTCCTCTTCATAGGTTTCGGTGTGGCCGCCGAAGTTGACCTGCACAGCGGCTTCGGGGTGCGGGAACTCCCACGGGCTGCCCAGTGCCAGCCAAGTATCGGGCTGTTCGACCTGGCGTCCATCGACGAAGGTCTGCTTGAAGATGCCGTATTCGTACCGAATGCCATAACCAATACACGGCACGCTCATCGTTGCCAGCGAGTCGATGAAACAGGCCGCCAGACGACCCAGACCGCCGTTACCCAACCCGGGCTCCACCTCTTGGGCGCGCAGCGTGGGCAAATCCAGACCGCAGGCCTTCATCGCCTCATCGACAATGTCATTGAGATCGGTGGCCAGCAGGGCATTGCCCAGTTGGCGTCCGAGGAGGTATTCCGCCGACAGATAGCCCACAGTCTTGGCCTTGGACGCCCGCTGATGCTTGGACGTTTCCAACCAGCGCGCCATCAGATAGTGGCGCACCGTGCGGGCCAATGCCAGGTACTGATCGTTGACCGTCGAGCGGGACAGTGCCACACCCTGACCGGTATTCAGCTCCCGCAGGAACTCGCGCACAAAGCCGTCTACCGAATGCGGCGGTGCGGCGACCGGTGCCAGCGCCAACGGATGCGTCGGTTCGAAAAGCGGTCCCACCTGATGATGGGCGGTCAGCGGGTTCTCATCGGCTGGTTCGAGGGGCTTCGCCGTCTCGTTCTCCACAGTCATAGGGGTCACCGTAGCGGCACCCCGTTACGGAGAGGCAACCGACCACCGACTGTGTGCACCGCACAATGAGACCGTGCACATTTGTTGCCCGGTGGCGGCTCCTGCCAATGTCGGCCAGCGTGGCTAGGCGCCGACGTAGTCCAGGCCGATATCCAGCACCCGCGCTGAGTGGGTCAGCCACCCCACCGAGATGAGATCCACCCCGGCTTCGGCCAACGGAACCGCGGTGGTCGGCGTGATGCGTCCGGACGCCTCAGTGATCAGCTGGCCGTTCACCATCGCCACCGCCTCACGCAACAAATCGGGGCCCATGTTGTCCAGCAACACCGCGTCCGCGCCGGCTTCCAACAGCTCGGCGAGCTGGTCGAGGGTGTCCACCTCGACCTCGATCTTCACCAAGTGGCCCACGTGGGCCTTGGCTGCGGTCACTGCCGCAGTGATGCCCCCGGCGACCGCAACATGGTTGTCCTTGATCAACACCGCATCATCCAGCCCGAAGCGGTGATTGGAGCCGCCGCCGGCGACCACAGCATGTTTTTGCAGCGCGCGCAGCCCCGGGATGGTCTTTCGGGTGTCGGCCACCGAAGCCTTGGTGTGAGCGATGGCATCAGCGATGGTCGCCGTGCCGGTAGCAACCCCCGACAGGTGACCCAGGAAGTTCAAAGCCGTGCGTTCCCCGCTCAACAAGCCCCGTGCTGGGCCGCTGGCCACCCCGATCACCGTGCCCGGCTGTACTCGAGCACCGTCAGGCAGCAAATCGGTGATCTCGATGGACCCATCGAGCAGCTCCCAGGCCAGCCGGGCGCAATCAGTCCCGGCGATGACGCCGGGCTCGCGTGCCACCAACGCAACCTGGGCTTGCGCCTCGGGGCTGATCACCGAATCGGTGGTGACGTCCCCGGCCCGGCCCAGATCCTCCAGCAGCGCAGCGCGCACCAGCGGCTCGATGACGATCCTCGGCAGACTGCGCAGGTGTGATCCGGTCATGCGACGGCTCCGATCGGTTCGGCGGTGACGGTGCTTGCTGCCCCGGCGATCACCAGATGCTGGCCGAGGTCGGCCCGGTCCGGGAAATCGGTGCGGGTATGTCCGCCGCGGGATTCGGTGCGCTGCCGGGCGGCCTCCACCAGCAAATGGCCGACCAGCCCGGCATCGTGGTGACGCAGCGGAGCCAGTTCGGCCAGAGCTGCGGTGAGCCGCTCGGCATCACGCAGCACACCGGCCGAGGCTGACACGATGTGGCGCACCTGATCGACGATCGGGTCCGACGGCGGCTCGACGCCCGGCACCGGATGCAACCCTGGCGCGGCGGCTGGCTGCCCGGCGCTCAGCCCGAGGCCCTTCCACTCCTGGGCGACCCAGCGTCCACACACGACCGCCTCCAGGAGCGAGTTCGACGCCAGCCGATTCGCACCGTGCAGACC
>DMIX01000391.1 GCA_003451975.1 Propionibacteriaceae bacterium | reverse complement strand
GTGTCAGGGCTGCGCAATCGCGTGATCTGGCAAACCGGCTCGTTGCTGCTCTCTTTGGTCATATTCGGCGCGCTGTGGGCCATCTGGCCCGACACCTTCGCTGATTGGGCGCCGTGGTTCCTCGGAGTGAGTGTGGTCACCGGCGGCGGTACTGCGCTGTACTTCCTCATCCAGTGGTTTCGGGCCCGCGCGGATGCTCGTCGCGCAATTCCGGGCCTGGCGATCGGTCTCAACCGGGAAGGCATGATGATCGCGCAGCGCTGGCTCGCCTGGCCTGAGGTTGGCTCGATGGTGGTCAAGCCCGGCGTCATGGGTGCCTCGAGTTCGTTGGTGACCACGGCTCGGGATTCCTTCACCACTGCGGTGCCCCTGGAGTTGACCGATGCGATGCCGGCATCTTTGGATTCGGTCGTCCGGGTGCTTTCGGCGGGCCGGGCCTGGGTAGATCTTTCCCGGCTGGATTGAGCAGTTCGTCCGCGGGTTGGACCCCGGCGTTCGAGTTCTGGGCCATCAGTCACCGCGCGGTGCGGGATTTGAGAGACTAGGGTCAACCCCGCTGGCGCGACCGCATGGTGGCGGGCGCAGACCGATGAGAGAGAGCAGATCGAATGCCCATTGCTAGCCCTGAGAAGTACGCCGAGATGCTGGATGCCGCCAAGGCTGGCTCCTACGCATTCCCCGCGATCAACATCACGTCGTCGCAGACGCTGAACGCCGCTCTGGCAGGTTTCGCAGAGGCTGGCTCCGATGGCATCATCCAGATCAGCTCCGGTGGTGCGGAGTACGCGTCCGGGCCGACCATCAAGGACAAGGTTGCCGGTTCGGTGGCACTGGCCGAGTACGCCCACGTCGTCGCCAAGAACTATCCGATCAACATCGTGGTCCACACCGACCACTGCCAGAAAGACAAGATCGACACCTGGGTGAAGCCGCTGATCGCGATCTCCCAGGAGCGGGTGAATCGTGGCTTGGAGCCGCTATTCCAGTCGCACATGTGGGATGGCTCGGCCGTCCCCATGGAGGAGAACCTGAAGATCGCTGATGAGCTGCTGGCACTGACCAGCGCCGCCCACCAGATCCTCGAGATCGAGGTCGGCGTCGTCGGTGGCGAAGAGGACGGCGTGGCCGCCGAGATCAATGAGAAGCTCTACACCACCGTCGAGGACGGCCTGCGCACCATCGAGGTGCTCGGTATGGGTGAGAAGGGCCGCTACATCACCGCCCTGACCTTCGGCAATGTGCACGGTGTGTACAAGCCGGGTTCGGTGAAGCTGCGTCCGGAGGTCCTGAAGGAGATTCAGGACGCCGTCGGCGCCAAGTACGGCAAGGCCAAGCCTTTCGACCTGGTCTTCCACGGCGGCTCCGGTTCCACCGCTCAAGAGATCTCCGACGCCGTTGACTACGGCGTGGTGAAGATGAACATCGACACCGACACTCAATACGCCTTCACCCGTCCGGTCGTGGACTACATGCTGAAGAACTACGACGGCGTACTGAAGATCGACGGCGAGGTCGGCAACAAGAAGCAGTACGACCCCCGCGCCTGGGGCAAGCTGGCCGAGGCCGGTGTCTCCGCCCGCGTCATCGAGGCCTGCGAGCGCCTGCGCAGCGCCGGCAAAACCATCGGCTGACCTGTCGTTTTCGTGGTGGTCCGGGGCGTTGCCCCGGACCACCACTGTTTCCATGGGGAGGATGCGCAGCTATCGGATTGGCCAGGATGTTCGGTGTCCGGTATTTACCGAACGACGAACATGGGGCATTATGGCCATATGAAGGGCTCTGAGGTCGAGGCAACGGTGCTGGGTGTGCTGCGTGACTTGGGTGTGCGCGTGAGTGCACCAGCCGGGGGCGCGGATCTGGGTTATGACTTGTGTCTCGATCCGGGACGGGTCTGCCTGGAAGTGAAGTACCGCAGTCTGATTGACGGCGGCACGGCCCGCGCCATGCTCGCCCAACCAGTGGCCCAAGATGCGGTGTTGTTCGCCGTTGGGGATCGGGTGACAAAGGATGCCCGTGAGGTATTCAAAGAGCACGGTGCTGGCTACTACGACCTGCGTGGGCACATCGCGTTGTGGTCGGACACCTTGGTGTTTAACGTCGACGTCGAGCCGATGAAGACTCGTCAGCAGCGTAGTGACGCCTTGGCGGGGAAGGTTGGGCTGGAAGTCGCCACCGCGTTGCTCATGCGTCCGACCGAGGCGCCCGGTGTGCGGCAGTTGGCCCGGGAACTGGGGCGGGCGCCGAGCTCGATCTCCGAGGTACTGGGAGCACTCAAGAAAGAAGGTCTGGTCGGCGACGATCTCCGGGTGCCAGACGCGCAGCTTTTCTGGCGGGTTGCGGAGATCTGGGATGTGCCACGGATCCACCTGGCCGCGACTCCGCCGATCGAGTCGTCGTCGGCGATGCGATTGCCTTTGCGCCTCGGTTTGGAGGCGGACGCGGGCGTCGGTTGGGCGCTGACGGACTCGTCGGCGGCTGCGGCCTACGGCGCCCCTGTGGCGCTACGTCGCGGCCAAGGACGCGATTTCTTCGTGCCGGACGGGCTCACCCTGCACCGTGCGGTGACGCTTCTCGGTACGGCGTCACGCTCCATCGACGCGACGGCCTCGGTGAGAGTGGCGCCAGTCCCTGCGGTGTGCAGCCAACGTGTTCGACTCGACCCTCCCGAAGACGAGCGGTGGCCGCTGGCGCATCCACTCTTTGTGGCATTGGATCTCGCCCAAGACTCAGGACGTGGACGAGAGGTGCTGCAGGCATGGAATCCCGGGGTGGACTGGGACCGTGTCTGGTAGCCGAGTGGAGTTTCGCGGCAACGGCATGGCTGCCGTTATTCAGGCGATTGCCGACATCGAGCGATTGGTCGGAGGCCCTGCGGTGGTCGTCGGTGGATTGGCCGTGTTGTGCCGACTATCCACTCAACACCGCGCCACCACAGATCTGGACATCGTGGATCGGCGGCTGGGTTCCCGGCCACACCTCGAACTTCTGCGCGAAGTCAGCGGAGCGAGGAGCGTCCAGCCTGCCGCCGTCATGCTGCCGACCGCATTCGGTGCGGCCAGAGTCGATGTCTTAGAGGTGAACCAGGTCGAGATCGACCAGCCGAGCGATGATCCCGGTGATCGGCTGTTTGCTGCCGCGCACGCCTGGGCATACGACACGGCATCGCCGGTTGATCTTGGCGCTGAGCCGTTGCAGGGGTCAGCGATCCAGGTCCGGACGCTGGTGGCCGAGCCTGGTCCGCTGATCGCAATGAAGCTGCAGGCGGTCATGAATCGCGCTTCGGACAAGCAGGGCACCGACTTGGCCGATATCGTCCGCCTCGCCCTTGATCCGGCCGTCCGAGACCGCGCCCTTCAACAGATCGCGACCTGCGCCGACGAGATGGCTGGCGACATCGGCTTGCACGCAGACCTCTGGCTGGTGCGACGCCGGTCCGAGACGATTCGTCGACTCGAGGCAGCGGGTGGGGTCGATGTTGACGGTGATGACATCGACCTCGTCGCGGAACTACTGAGCGAAGCGGCTAGGCGAGGGTAACTGGACGCAGTTCGCCTAGAGCCTTGTCAATCATGGCGACAAAGAAGTCGACCTCGTCGGCAC
>DMIX01000231.1 GCA_003451975.1 Propionibacteriaceae bacterium | reverse complement strand
GAGGATCCCTACATCCTGATCGCCAACTCCAAGGTCTCCAACCTGCGCGACCTGCTGCCGCTGCTGGAAAAGGTCGTCCAGTCCGGCAAGCCGCTGCTGGTCATCGCCGAGGACGTCGACGGCGAGGCCCTGGCCGGCCTGATCGTGAACAAGATCAAGGGCACCTTCAAGTCGGTGGCCGTCAAGGCTCCCGGTTTCGGTGACCGCCGCAAGGCCATGCTGGCCGACATCGCCATCCTCACCGGTGGCCAGGTCGTTAGCGAAGAGGTCGGCCTGAAGCTGGACGCGGTGACTCTCGACCTGCTGGGACGGGCCCGTTCGGTCAAGGTCACCAAGGACGAGACCATCATCGTCGACGGCGCCGGCGACCCCGATCAGATCGCCGGTCGGGTCACCCAGATCCGTCGCGAGATCGAGAACTCCGACTCCGACTATGACCGCGAGAAGCTGCAGGAGCGCCTGGCCAAGCTGGCCGGCGGTGTTGCGGTCATCAAGGTCGGCGCCGCCACTGAGGTGGAGCTCAAGGAGCGCAAGCACCGCATCGAAGACGCAGTGCGCAACGCCAAGGCTGCCGTCGAAGAGGGCATTGTCCCCGGCGGCGGTGTGGCCCTGCTGCAGGCTGCCGCCAAGGCCAACGTTGACGGCCTGGTCGGCGACGAGGCGACGGGTGCGCAGATCGTGTTCACCGCTTGCTCGGCTCCGCTGAAGCAGATCGCCATCAACGCTGGTCTGGAAGGCGGTGTGGTGGCTGAGAAGGTCTCCCATCTGCCCGCGGGCGAAGGCCTCAATGCGGCCACCGGCGAGTATGTGAAGATGATCGACTCCGGCATCATCGACCCCGCCAAGGTGACCCGTTCGGCTCTGCAGAATGCCGCCTCCATCGCGGCGCTGTTCCTGACCACCGAAGCGGTCATCGCCGACAAGCCCGAAAAGGCTCCGGCTATGCCTGCCGGTGACGACATGGGCGGCATGGGCGGAATGGGCTTCTGAGCCCACCGCTCGACGACTCGTCGCGCAAGGCCGGCATCCCGCAGCGGGTGTCGGCCTTGCGCAATTTGTGGACGGAATAGGCGTTGCGCCGCCATGGTTGGAGTTCACCGTGAGTGATACGTCGCCGGTGGATGTCGGATTCCGCTCCCCGCGTGGCGCGGTACTGATGGCGCTGATGCTCGCGACCGGACTTATCGCCGTGGACGCCACCATCCTCGCGACGGCCGTGCCTTCAGTGGTGGCAGACCTCGGCCAGTTCGACCAGTACCCGTGGTTGTTCTCGGTCTACCTGTTGGCGCAAGCGGTTTCGGTGCCGCTGTACTCCAAGCTCGCCGACACGATCGGGCGTAAACCGGTGATCCTGGTCGGCGTGGCCCTGTTCGGCTTGGGGTCGGTGTTGGCGATGCTTGCGTGGAGTATGCCCAGTTTGATCGCCTTCCGGGCGGTCCAAGGGTTGGGGGCCGGTGCGATCACGCCGATGACGATGACCATCGTCGGGGACCTCTACAGCGTCGCCGAGCGGGCAGTGGTCCAGGGCTATATCGCCAGCGTGTGGGCGGTGTCATCGGTGGTCGGGCCGGCGCTGGGTGGCGTCTTCGCCCAGTTCGGTTCGTGGCGATGGATCTTCGCTGTCAACATCCCACTGGTGCTGGTGGCAGGCTGGGCGTTGCTGCGCAAGTATCACGAGCAGGTGGAGTCGCGCCGCCACCACATCGATTTCCTCGGCGCAGGCGTGCTCACCGTCGGTCTTACGGCCGTGATCCTCGCCCTCCTGGAGGGTGGCAGCGCCTGGGAGTGGACGTCGCCGGCAAGCTTCCTCAGCTTCGGGGTGGGCATCCTCGCCCTGGCTGCCTTCCCCTTCGTGGAACGACGGGCGGTCGAACCAGTCCTGGATCTGGCGATCCTGCGTCGTCCCCTGATCTGGGCGACCACGACGGTGTCGTTGGGGGTGGGTGCACTGCTGATTGGGGTGACCAGCTTCGTTCCGACCTTCCTGGAACGCACCACGGGCGCGGTGCCGCTCATCGCGGGAATCGCCGTCGCCTCCCTCACCTTGGGCTGGCCGCTGGCTGCAGCACTGGCCGGCCGGGTGTATTTGCGGGTGGGCTTTCGATGGACCACCGTGCTCGGAAGTGCCATCGCAACCCTGGGTTCGATCGGCCTGGCGGCAAGCAGCCTGTGGCCGCAGGCCTGGACGGTGGCCGTGGCCTGCTTCGTGATCGGCTTCGGTCTCGGCTGGACGGCGGCGCCGTCGCTGATCGCTGCGCAGTCATCGGTGGGCTGGAATGAGCGAGGTCTGGTGACCGGCACCAATATGTTGGCCCGCTCAGTGGGTAGCGCGGTCGGTGTCGCGATCTTCGGAGCCATCGCCAACAATCTGATCGCGGTCGGTGGCGGCGAGACCCATATTCCCGGCGTGACCGTCGCCTTTTCCGGGGTGTTCGTCGCCGCGGCCATCTCGGCAATGTTGATGCTGCTGGCGGCGCTACGGATGCCACCGGGAGGAGTGGATTCCGAGGCGTACGCCGTGGCAGATACCGCCGCGTCGTAGCCGCCCGCTCCGCTCGCCTGCGCGAGGCGCCCGCAGCGTGTCGGCGGGCTCGGGCTCGCCGTGGGACTCATCATGGAACCGTGAGTGGTCTGCTTGAAATCGTCGCGTTGCATCCTGCCGACGCCGAACGCGCCGATGCCGGAGGTGCGGACCGCGTGATGGTGGTGGGATCGCTCGAAGAAGGCGGCATGTCGCCGACCCCGCAGTTGGTCGCTGACATCCGGCGCACCACGTCGATCGAGATCCGTCCGATGGTGCGGCTGCGCAGCGGCTACAGCACCGACGGGGGAGAAGCGGTGCGACTGCGCGGGTTGATGTCCAGCTACCTCGATGCTGGCGCCGATGGCATGGTGTTGGGGTTCCTG
>DMIX01000261.1 GCA_003451975.1 Propionibacteriaceae bacterium | reverse complement strand
CCGGACATGCCGGGGCGGTTCAGTGGGGTGGCATCCGGCGGCTTCAAGTGGGCTGCCACCTCGCGGAGTTGAGAGGCCGCAGGCACATCGTGCTTGAGCGGGTTGGTTGTATTGACCGGCTCACAGTCGTCGGGTTCAGTGGAGCCCACGCCGTTGAACATCTGGCAGGTACGTACCTGTTCATCGAGGTCGATGGTCGGCTGGGCGGCCGCCTGCGTTCCGTTGTCTGCGGGGTCAGTGCCGAGTTCTTTCGTATTCGTCTTGCTCGAATCCTCTTCGCGACGCCCGCCGCCCCATACATCCCCCGCACTCGAAGTGGCATGAGGAGTTGGAGCCGGCTTCCCGGCCATCGCGGGGTTCGCGGGTGCGAGTTCAGCCAAACACACTAGTGAGAAAACGATGGCGAGTACGAGCTTCATTCGCATGATTCGACGACTCCCAGTGAGTGGGCGAAGCTGCTGATCTTCAGTCCTTCTTCAGTCTGTGAGAAGTACGCGCGCTCCAATCCGATGCTTCCGGGCCTTGGCGGTTTGTCATCTTTGAAGGTGACGCTGGTGGCGTCAACGCAAGACTCCCACGTCGCGACGGAGTCGCCCACTACTTCGCGAGGGACCCGGCGGAGGTATCCAATCTTGAATTCTCCGCCGACCGCCCTCGTGTGATTGGCGGCGATCTCGCGATCAGACTTCAGCACCTCTTGGAGAGCTTCGCCGGTGAGAGTCTCAAGAATCACTGGTGACGCCGTCGTGGCGCCGCCTGCTCGGTAGATGCGCACGTGTTCGGCGATGTATTTGCGGTAGACCGCTTCGGCTTCGGCGTAGAGGGCGTCTTCTTTGGCATGGAGGTCGTGTTCGGCTTTGTAGCAGGGTTGGGGGGTGCCGGTGGTGGGGGTGCAGGTGTAGGTGGGTGCGGCGTTGGGGTCTGGCTGGGTGCAGCCAGACAGTGCGATGGCGGTGATTGCGGCGAATAGGGCTGCGCTTTTGGCGATTGCCATGGGCGTCTCCTGGGGTGGATTGCTGTCACCTTGGCATAGAGCGAACGGGCTCGACAACCGCCTTTCGGGGGTTTTCCACAGCTGAATCGATAAAAGGTGTTGGGGGGGAAATTTCGGTGAGATTGGATATGTTCGGAATTTGTTGTTGCCCTTCGACAGGCTCAGGGCCCGGGCATTTCGTTGGCTGAGCCTGTCGAAGCCTGAGCTTGTCGAAGCCGTGGGGGTGCCCTTCGACAGGCTCAGGGCACGGGGGTGAAACCTCGGCGGCGGACGCTCAGCGGGAGGCGAAGCGTTCTAGCGACTCCCGCACCGTGCCGTGCATGATGAACTCCACGCGGGAGACCAATTCGACCGGATCGTCGGCCATGTTGGTGGCCAGCCAGTGCATGATATGGCCGACCACCGCCAAGGTGTAATGGTCGATGACGAACTCTCGATCGGCGGGATTGAGGCGCAGGTCGCCCTCGAGTTCGGCGACGATGACGGCCATCATTGCGCGCAGTGATCGGTGAAAGAACCGCTCCAAGTCGGAGTGACGCAGCGAGCGGATCACCGCGTAGGTCTGCTCGCGATGCGTTTTGAGGTAGACCAACAACTCCCGGCAGCCATCTGCCCATTGGTCATAGCTGGCGTGCGCCATGATGTGGTCGGCGATCTCGGCGGCGAAGACCCAACGCGCCAGGTCATAGACGTCGGTGAAGTGGTGATAGAAGGTCTGCCGATTGACCCCGGCTGCGCTGGCCAAACCGGAGACCGTCACCTTCGCCAGCGGGGTGGTTCGCAGGGCCTCGACGAAGGCCGCCGCAAGCGCGCGTTTCGCTGGCGGTGCGTCGTCGAAGCTGGTGGTCATCGATTTCCCCACGGCCATGCGACAGATCGAAGAATCTGTCTATTTCGGTGCCTGATGCGGTGACCCTAGCATCGAGATGAGAGAGACATCGGCACCTGTCTTCATCGATCACTGCGGATCGATCGCCGGTGTGAGGGAGGTTTCGACATGTTCCTGTTTGCACCAATCCCCTGGTATTCCTGGGTGGCTTGGTTCGTGGTGTTGGCCGCTTTGATTGGGTTGAATGAGGTCACCCGTCGGTGGAAGTGGGCCGGGCTGGGCTTCTTCGTCCTACTGCCGGTGCTGCTGACCCTGTTCGTGTGGCCGATCACTGCCGGACCGGACTCCTCGACCGGTACCTGGTTCCACTGGGTGAAGGTCTATTCCGCACTAGCTGGCTGTTTGGGCTTCATGGCGATTCGCTACTGGCCCAAGTTGTCGGGCAACAAGTGGGTGCTGATCTTCCCGGCGGCGATCTTGGCGATCAACATCGCCGAGGCCTGCATTCGCGACTTCCAAGTCGGCGCGATGGGCGCCAATGGCATGGTGGACGGCGTGTTCATGCTCTCCGGCCCGTGGAACTACATGAACGGCGTGGCCGGACTGATCAACCTGATCACTATCTGCGGCTGGTTCGGCATCGTGGTGTCTTCGGATCGTTCCAAGGACATGATCTGGCCCGACATGCTGTGGTTCTGGATCATTCCTTACGACCTGTGGAACTTCGCCTACGTCTACAACTGCGTGGGGGACCACTCCTTCTACGCCGGTGCGGCGCTGCTGATTTCCTGCACCATCCCGGCCTTCTTCATCAAGAAGGGCGCCTGGTTGCAGCACCGAGCTCACACCTTGGCGCTGTGGATGATGTTCACCATGGCGGTGCCGACCTTCGCTACGTCCTCGATGTTCGCGGTGGAGTCCTCGCACAACCCGGTGGCGCTGTTCACCGTGTCGGCGATTGCGCTGGTCAGCAATGTGGCGCTGCTGATCTACCAGGGCTATGTGATCATCACCCGGCGCCTGAACCCGCTGCGCGACGAGCTGTACACGCATCTGTCGGGATACCAGCAGGTGCGGGCAGCCAATGTTGCCGCAGAGCTGCCGGCCGCCGATGAGGTGGCCTTGGCCCGTTGAGCGGTCTATGAGGAACCTGAGCCGTTGTCCACCACCCCCCAGGTGGACAACGGCTCAGTCGGCCTCGGAGTTGGCCTGTGGCGCGTTTGCCACCTGTCCCGCCTGCCTGCACTGCGACAGCCATTCCCGCAGCGACGGGGCTGTGAACAGGCTGGTGCCACTCACGATCCAGCCGGCACCAACCCGGGCCAGGTCGACGCAGTGTGCGGGGGAGATGCCGCCATCAACACCCAACAGCCGGGTGGGGTCAAGCTCGTGCAACTGGAACACTCGATCGATGGTGCTGGGTCGAAATGCCGATCCGGCCTGTCCGGGTTGGACCGACATCAGCAACACCGGAATATTGTCAGGCAGCCGAGTCAGGTCGGTCTGCGGCGAGATCGCCAGGCACGGCTGGACGCCGAGAGTCGCGATCAGATCGACCGCCCGGAAGGCGGCCTCGATCTCGACCGGGATCGTGATCGAACGACAGAACTGTGCCCAAGCCGGAATCACCGGTAGTGGGTCGTGCATCATCAGGTGGGCTTCAGACTCCACCGAGGGTACCTGCCGGAGCAGGCTGGCTGCAGCCTCGGGGGTGAAACCGCCCGCTGCGGCGAAGATGCCATCACTGGAGTCCCAATGCACCACGCTCAGGCCGTCATCGATCGCTGCCGACAAGGCCTGGACGTGGTCGGCGACCGGGACCGACCACAGCGAGCCGGCGATCCTCATGACTGGCTGTCGGCGGCGAGCGTGGGGAGCGCGAGCAGTCGCTCAGCGAGGTCGGCGTCCACCACCAGTTCCGAGATCAGATCGGCCCGCCATAGCGCCAGTACCGCATCGGCCTTGCTCGGATCGGAGGCGATAGCGATCACCCGCGGGATCCGTCGCAGCTGATCGGCGGAGATTGAGAAGATGTGTTCCCCCAACTCGGGAGCGGCCAGGGAGCCATCGGCTCGGAAGGCAAGCCCGCACACCTCGGCGATGGCGCCGCGCTGCTGCAGGAGGTCCTGCATCTGAGGGGGCAAGATCGGCAGGAACTGGGAGTTGGTCACCCCATCGCTGGTCGGCGCGAAGCTACCCACCGCGGCGATGGCTGTCGTGACGGTGTCGAACAGATCGAACACCTCTTTGATGTCGACCTGGTTGCGCAGCGCCTGGGCGGCTTGCAGGTTGTCGATGTAGAGCGGAGCCATGATGGCCTTGGCGCGGTTGCCACCGATCAAGGAGGCCTGCCGAACCAGCTCCACCGGGCTTTCGTTCAGGTTGGAGCCGACATGGCCGGTCAGTTGCAGCACCTGCACATTGGGCAAGCTCGTCAGGCTCGCAATCATGTGGGTCAGCGTGCGTCCCCAGGTAAGTCCGAGGGTCTCTCCGGCCTGCAAGGTCTTGGCCAGGTGTTTGCCGGCATTGACTCCCACCTGGTGGCGGACCTCTTCTTTGGTGCCCCAGGCGTCGACGACGACCACCGACTCCAAGCCCAGATGGTCGCGCAGCTTTGCCGCGAGCGGGGAGTTGTTGTCGCCGCCGGTGTTGAGGCTGATCTGCACCAGGCCTGATTCTCGGGCTTCTTTGAGGAGGCGAGCCACTCTGAACCGGCTGACATCCAGGTCAGCGCTGATGGTCACCATGGACTCGTCATTGAAGTAGTACCGCCGGGCTATCTCGATCATGAGGCGGTTTCGCGTGCGCTGCTTGTGGGTTAAAGTGCTCATTTGAGCACAGAATAGCACTGTTAGGCATCGTTTTTGCAACAGATGTTGCGGTGCGGTGTGAGTCCGGTTACGTTGTCTGCAAGTCGAGGCCTCGAAGTGGAGGAGCTGAGCGATGACGAAACGGCGTCTGCCGGAAGAAATTGGCATCTTTGGGGTGCTCGTCCTGGTCGGGCTGATCATGTCGATGCTGTCCCCAGAATTCATGACGCTGGGAAACATCCAGGTGCTCATGCTGAACGGCACGGTGGTTGCCTTCCTTGCGTTGGGGCAGACCTTCGTGCTGCTCACCGGCGGGATCGATCTATCCGTGGGGTCGAACATCGCACTCACCGGCATGCTGGCGGCGATCTCCATGCAAATGGGGGCGCCGTGGTGGCTGGCCGCCATCGTGGCGCTGGTCGCCGGACTCTTGGTGGGCCTATTCAACGGCAGCATCATTCACTTCGTCCGGCTACCGCCGTTCATTGTCACGTTCTCCACCTTCGGAATTGCTGCGGCGATTCCCCAGATCATCACCGGCGCGAAGTCGGTCACCGTCGCTGATCCGATGTTCGCCATCTTCGGACGCGGCTCACTGTTCGGCATCCCGATTCCGGTGCTCCTGTTGGCCGTCGCCACCGTGGTGTTCATGGTGGTGCTGAAGCAGACCCCCAGCGGCGTCCACATCTACGCCGTGGGCGGCAACGTCGACGCCAGCCGACTGGCCGGCATCAACATCGGACGCAAGATCTTGATGGTGTACGCGATTTCCGGCGTTTGCGCGGGTGTCGGCGGCATCATCACCACCAGCCGACTGATGGTGGGATACCCCACCGCAGGCTCGGGAAATGAACAGTTCTACAGCATCGCCTCAGCCGTGGTCGGTGGCGTGAGCCTCTTCGGCGGCGTCGGCACAATCCTGGGCGCGCTGCTCGGCGCACTGCTGATCGCCACAGTGTCCAACGGCATGAATGTGGTCGGCGTCGACAGCTTCTGGCAGCCGCTGGTCATTGGCGTGATCATTCTGGTCGGCGTGAGCATGGACGCAGTCCGGCGTCGGCTGGCCAGTAGCGGCGGCATGACCCGGCTGTTCCGGCGTCCGCCGTCGACGACGAACCCCGAAGTCAACGCTCCAAAGACACCTCCACCTCTAGACACATCCGGGGCCGCCCGGAGTGAAACAACCAACCATTAGGAGAAGCAAAGATGCGAAAACGCTATTTGGCGGCCGTCGTGGGAATTGCTGCAATGTCGTCGGCCCTCGTGGGCTGCGGCGGGCTGAGAACCGGAACCGGGACATCGACGTCCACTGCTGATGCAGCGGCCAAGCCGGCGTCCTGCTCGGATGCGAATCCCTATCTTGCGGTTGCACTGCCCAACCTGACCAATCCTTACTACGTGGCCATGAAGCAGGGCTTCGAAGAAGAGGGGGCATCGGCCGGGTTCAAAGTCGAGGTGCAAGTAGCCAACGACGACGACGCGAATCAACTTGCCCAAGTCGAGGCCATGCTGCAGAAGAAGCCTTGTGCGCTGGCATTGAACGCAGTGAAGTCCGAACCGGCGGCAGCCATCGTGAAGGCCGCCAACAACGCCGGCGTTCCGGTGTTCACCGTGAACGTGATCGTCGACGAGAAGGCGCTGACCGCGCAAGGCGCCACGATCATGCAGTACCTCGGTGCGGATAACAAGGCTGGCGGCACCCAGACTGCCGAGCAGGTTCTGAAAGATCTCGGCTCCGACGCCAAGCTCAACATCGGCTTCGTGACCGAACCAGATGAGCGCCCTGTGGTCATTCGTGACGAGGGCTTCACCGAAGGCATGAGCGCCGACGCCAATGCCAAAGTGGTGGCGAAAGTCGACGGCAATGTGAAGCCTGATGACTCCTTGAAGGTCACCTCCGAAATGATGCAAGGACATCCCGAGATCAACTTGATCTTCGCCTCCACTGGCCCGGCCGCCTATGGCGCCATTCAGGCCACGCAGGGCAAGGACGTGAAGGTCTACGGATTCTGCGCCGCTGAAGAGAAGCTGACCGATTCCTACCCGGCCTGTGTCGCTCAGGAGCCTGAGGATTACGGCCGTCGAGTCGTGCAGCAGATCGTGATCTGGAAGGACGGCGGCACCGTCGAGAAGGAGATCCTGCGCCCGCTGAAGATGTTCACCAAGCCCGACACACCCGGACCTGGCTTCGTGGGCTGATCACTGCTGAAACACACATCAATGGCCGTCGTCGGTGAGAACAGAAGGTGACTGATCATGACTGAGCAGGTGCTCCGCGCAGTGGGTATCCGCAAGTTGTTCGCGGGAGTTCCCGCGCTCGACGGAGTGGACTTCACCGTGACCGCGGGCAAAGTCGTGGGGCTGGTTGGGCACAACGGTGCCGGCAAGTCCACGCT
>DMIX01000069.1 GCA_003451975.1 Propionibacteriaceae bacterium | reverse complement strand
CTCGCTAGCCCCAAAATTTCCGGACGCACCCTATCGGGGGCCGGCACGATCTGGAGAGCAGTTGGTTCGGCAGCACCCCGGCATGCGGTTCCTGGACTTCGGCCAGACATCCCTCACCTGGCAGCGACTCTCCGGCCCATGCCTCGACGCCACGCGCCACAGGGCCGAGCATGCGGAGACGGCCCGTTCATGGGGAGATGACCTCAGTTTTGGAGCACGCCTTTTCAGGATGATACAACGGCCTATGGTTAGTCAGATGAAGCTGGCTATTTGACTTTCACTTCGACGGTTGCCGTAGAAAGCCACTGGCCGGTCTGAGGGTCGAGCAGGCCCAGAGCAAAGGCTGCCGAGTCTCCCGGTGAGGCGTCTACTGCCACGACCCTCGAGCCAGACAACGGCAGGGTCTCGCCAGTCGCCAGTTGAGTCTGAACATTCCCATCTATCCGGTACAAGTAGGGTTGTCCGCCGCGCGTCTGCCAGTGGAGAGTGACCTGCTGTCCGGCTTCGACCTCTTGCGGTGTGGCGGTGAAGCCCATGATGCCTGGCGGTTCGCTTTGCTCAGCCTGTTGTGGTTCGGGCATGACGGGGATGGCCTCCTCAATGGCCTCCTCGACGGGTGCAATAGGCTGAGGTTCGGCCTCAACCTCCTGGGCAGTCGGGGCCTCGTCGGTCACGATCTGCTCCACCGTGAAATCGACGCTCATCGCCCCCCAGGGATGAGTCGCATTGGCGCGTCCGTTGAAGGCCTCCAGGCGCAGGAAGAGCGGGCCTTCGATCTCTTTGGTGTCCCAGGAGAAGCTCTGTCTCTGCCAATCGTCCGCATTCCAATAATAAGCCGGCACCACGCCGTCCTCACGCACGAGGCGCAGCTTGCCCTGCAAGTGCTCGACGGGCGAGGACTGCCCCAGCGAAGACCCTCCCTCCCAGCCCTGCTGGCGCTGCGCCCAGTAGCGCTGCCCATCGTCGCGGATGATGCAACCGACAGCGACCGCTTCTTGCTGGTCCGGCGTCACGGCGGCGATCGACCACCTCCGCATTTCGCCGGATTCGTGCCGCCATTGGCCGGCGTCGAAGCGAACGATGACATCGAAATCACCTGATAGCGGAGCACTGGATATCGCGCGAGCCACGCCCGGTCCGCCTCCATCGAGGGCCAGCCGGACCGGCGTCTCCTGGGCTTGCGCGCTGCCATTGACGGAGAAAACGCGCCACGCCGGCACGATCATAGTTCCGGTCGGGGCCGTTTCCAGGCGAACGTCGCGAACGGTAAAGACTGCCGGTTGTGCGGAACGTTGCTGGGTGTGCTGGAACGCCCAGCCGACCCACAAAGTTTGGGGCAGCGCAATCGAGTCGAGCGCATGGGTGTTCCAGGTCTGGCCATCCAAACTCCAGGCGACAGACCATGTGTCGCCCCGCCGGCTGAGACGACTGCGCGCTTGCCCGTCGGTCACTTCCGGCCAATCGTAGCGGCTACCGCGGTGGTGATCGTTGAACAGCGGTAAGAGGAACGGTCCGTCGGCTGACAGGCGAACAACGCACGGCGGCGGCAGCCAATAGTCCAGCGCAGGCTTGCCCCATTCGGCCTGCCCCTTCTGCAAGCCGATGCCTGTGCCCGGCGCGTAGACGATGAAATCCGCACTGACCGGGTTGCCGTTCGCTTCCTCGATGTGCAGCTCCGCTTCCAGGTCGAAGTCGCCGGTGACCTTGTGCAAGAGTCGCGGCGCGCGGTCATAGCCGGGAACCACACTGCCAACGGGCACAGTGAGGCGCAACACGCCGGTTTCAGGCGTTTCCACTCCCACTCGAGGCGTGTTGGACAGGGTGAACCCCCTGGAGCTGTGCCGCGTTGGGGGGTCGGCCAGCAACCAATCGCCGGAGAAGGTGCCATCGCTGAACGAAAGATGTTTGACACCGTAAGGCTCTTCAGCCGGCTCGAAGAAATCAATAGTTGTTGGCAGTCCGTTGCCGGTAGTGAACGGGGCGGCCGTGGTCGCGTCAAACTCGGTCACCTTGCTTCCCCAGAAATCCATTTTTTGGCCGGCCTGAACGACGACCGTTTCGCCGCTCTCCTCGTCGATGATCTCGACTTCACCTTCTACTACTTTCACATCGGACACGTCGACGAAGAAATCGGTGCCTTTCGCTTTGATAACCTTCCTTTCATAAGCCGCCTCGAAGTTGAGGGCCGGGTTCGTGATGCGCATCCCTCCGTTCCCGCCGCGTTCCAGAGTGGCCCGAATGCCCCCGTCCACTGTCTCCGAGAAGGCAACCTCACTGCCCCAGTAGATAAGCATCGTTGTGCCGTCACTGAGCTGGACGGTCGCCGAAGACCCCATACCATCGATGCGTATCCGATCATCGGATGAAATGAGGGCGCGCGGCAGGGCCATCCCTGCCTCGAGTAGCTCGACGACTTCAACCACGCCCGTGTAACTCTGTCCCTGGTACCAATAGCCGCCAGCCTGGCCTGTGCTGAGCGCAGGCGTGAACTTGAGCAATAACTTTGCCGGATACTTGACCGTGATCTCCTGGACTGCTTCCGCCTTCCCCGGGTAGAGCGCTACGTTGAACGAGTCGACGCTTGCTCGCCCTCCGCCAACCAGCACCGGTTCGATCTGTCCATGCATCCCGGCGCCCCAGTTCGTTGCCGTCATGGCGTACTCTATCGGCGGCTCGCCGGTGATTTGCGCCTTGATCTTACATGGAGCAGGGATGTCGAAGGGGCCGATCGTATATTCCTTGTTTTCGGGGACGGGGTGATTCAACTGCCCCTCTTTCCACGCGCCGGACTCAGTCGCGATCGCCTGGCTCACCTTGAGGCCGCCGGAGAACGCAGCCGGATCCGCCCGGATGATGACCGCGCCGCCGGGGTCGAGAATCTGACCGATGGGCCGCCCTATGGCGCGCTCGCTGCAGGCTGTCGTCCATTTGAGATAGCTCTCCCCCAGCTCTCTGTACTGTCGCTCGAGTGAATCGATCTTCCTCTGCAGCGATTCCACGTCGAGATCGGCCTCTTTGTCGACCGGGCGGACCTGGCAATCGCCGTAGGCCACCGGCACGCGATACGCGCTCAAATCGCTCAGCTCGGTCTCATTTTTCAGTATCCGGGACATCGCTGATTTGAAGGCAGCCTGGTAGCGGTCCTGCACCTCAGCACGACGATAGTCGTAATTCATACGCGGCCCTCGACACCGATCCGCCTCTGCCTCGATGCCCAAGCATTTCTGTTCTTTCAGCTTGACATGGAGCGCATCGATTTCGTGTTTCATTTTCAACCCGGCTTCGTCGATTTCTCCCTTCAGCCGCTGGGTGTCATCCAGGAGCGCTCTGCCACGTTGCTCGATTTGCGCCGGAGTCCAGCCTTTGGTGGCCTCGAAAAGCCGCAACGACGCGGCGGCCCGTTCGCGTGCGGCCTCGACCGCGAGTTCCCTCATAATGAGTTCATAGCTGGCATGGATATTCTTGAGGTCAGCAATCTGACCCAGCACCGGTACCGGTTTCCACGCCCACTTGGCAAACGCATCCAGCGCGTTCCATTCGTTGGGCAACACCCAGATCCCTAGCGCGTCCAGACTCAAGTTGCCAACCCTCGACAACGTCTGTATTGCTCCAGGTGGAATTGG
>DMIX01000380.1 GCA_003451975.1 Propionibacteriaceae bacterium | reverse complement strand
GCTCGATCGAGCCCATACCCCTTATCCCCAACTCCTACTGATCTGCGCGACACACAGCTATCGAATGACCAACAGGTCATTGCCCCGCGTACGGAGGGCGAACATCGCGTGGACAACTCCGAAAGCCGCCGAAATACCCCCCAACAGCCCCGCGGCGCATCGATACCGTGCTGGCAGCCCGTTCCTTGATCAAGCCCGAGGTGAGAATGCCCGCTCCCCCGCCGCCGTGGCGACGGTTCGTCGCCCTCGGCGACTCGATCACCGAAGGCCTGGCCGACTTCGATGCCGACGGGCACGCGATCGGTTGGGCCGACCGCGTGGCCCAGCATTTGGCCACGCTGTGCGGCGAACCCATCGAGTACGCCAACCTCGCGGTGCGCGGACGCACCGTCCACGCGATCGTTACTCAGCAGGTACCGGTCGCCCAAGCGATGCAGCCAGACCTGGTGTCGATCTGGGGCGGCGGCAACGACATGCTGCGCTCCATCAGTGACCCCGACCACCTCGCTGCCGGCATTGAGCAGGCGGTGGCGGCCTTCCGCAGTGCTGGCGTTGAGGTGCTGCTCGGCTCCGGAATCGACACCAGAGGAACACCGGTGGTCGGCCTGGATCGTGGCAAGGTCGCCTTGTTCACACTGCTCTTGGCCGACATCGCGCACCGCCACGGCGCCCACCTCATAGACGTGTGGAACCCGCATTTCCTGCAGGACCGTCGCATGTGGTTCGACGATCGGGTGCATTTCAGCACCGATGCCCATCGACGCATCGCCGACGCAGCCCTGGCCGCGCTCGGGCTGCCCGTGCACGACCCGCACTGGGCCGAACCGCTGCCACCGGCAGCACCGGAGCCTCGAAGCGCTGCGATCCGCCGCAACATCGCCTGGGCTCGCAATCATGCTCTGCCGTGGGTAGGTCGTCGACTGCGGAACACCGACACCGGAGCGAACCGGTTCTGTAAACAACCTAAGTATCGCCCGGTAGTGCCGGGGTGACATTTGGAGGTATCGGTCTTCGCGAAGGGCTGCTGTACTGACCGCCTACCCACCATCAGAGGTCGTCAATGCCATCGAAAACGCTCCGTCGAGCCGGGGCACTCTCCCTGATACTCACCCTGATTGCGCTGCTTGCCGCCTGTTCACCGGAGGCGTCCAAGCAGCCCTCGGCCCCCTCCAGCCCGCCGCCCACGCAGTACCACACCGATTCAGCGTCACCGACGCCTAATGACTCCGGAGCCGTCGCACTCCCGACAGGAGATGTGGATGGTAGCCGTTTCGAGGCCGACAGTTGGGGCACCCTGGGAGGCATGGTGGTCGCGCGGTCGACGGCCCTGCAAGACTCTGTCCTGGCCATGTGGAGGCCAGGCATGTCGGAGGCATCTATCTGCACGGTGGACCTGGATGCGGACCCCGATCAGATAACCAGCCCGCGGTGGTTCGCCACGCCAGGCCCGAACTCGAAGGCCGTGTTCGTCTATGAACAACGCGACCCGGCGGACGGTCTCAACCCGGCGATGGTTCATGTTGATGCGCGCGTGGTTGAACCGACCAGCTGCGCGGTCAGCGATGCAATTGTGCTGGTGCAGAACGAAGAGTCGAATAGCCTGAATGATTGGACGGTCGTCAACGACCTTGTCGATTCGACGCTCGTACTCAAAGACGGCTCGACTATCTGGGGAGTCGACGTGATGACCGGTACGACGACTTGGCGCTGGCACCTAAACAACTGCGACTCCTTTGTGCTTCAGAAGGGCGCCATCTTCTGCGGAGACAGGTTCCTCGACATCACGACAGGTCACCAGGTATTCCCGTTCAAAGGATCGCGCGAGATATCTCCCTCCTCGCACCTCACCTGGCTGAGCCCAACTGTTGGGCTGTTCCAAACCTCCGCCTACCGGGACTCGGAGCCGCCGTGGACGTCAGACTCGCTGATCTTCGATACTTCGACGAGGAAGATCTGGACCAAGCCCTCTCTCAAACACGCCTACGACTCCTGGAGCACTCGGGTTCGCGGGAAGAAGCTGGTGATTCTGACCGGTCGGGACGACTCCGATCACGACGTCTTCGGCTATCTCGATGACGTCGGCGAGTTCCACACCATCATGGAGTCGTCCCTGATCTCACGGCTCAACGTCGCGGTGAAGTTCGTCATCCACGGAAAGGTCTACATCGAGACCAGCGATGAAAAGATCGTCCTGGACCTGGGCGGAAAGAACCTGGGACGTTGGGACTGCGCCGGAGAGGAGCTTCCCTACACCGACGATTGGGCGTTGTGGAGCACCGGCGACGGCCCGCTTGTCGCGAGTTCGGACAACGCGCCGGAATGCGCATTGAGTCAGACCACTAACGCTGGGCCTTAACGCGCAGCGCGCAGGCTGCGCCCTATCCGCGCCATCTCGACCTCGGCGAGTCAACATCGCCACTTTCACAGGCAAGGCACAATGGGGGCCATGTCTGATCTGTCCACCCTGGCGACGCCGGCCGCCCTTACGATGACGGATCGGATTCGACTGGTCGGCGCGATCGGCATCGGCAATGCCGCCGCGCTAGCATCGCGCCTTGCCGGAAAGGGTTCTGGAGCGTCGGTGCGCGGCCAAATCCTCACCCGGATGGTGCCGAATGCCTTCGCGCTGCTGCTACAAGGACGCCGCGTTCTCTCGGTTTCGGGAACCAACGGCAAGACCACCACCACCCACTTGTTGACTGCTGCGGTGCGGGCCGGGCTCGGTGCCGATGCGGCTCGCCTGATCACCAATGCCGACGGTGCCAACCTGCACTACGGCATCGCCTCGGCGTTGTCCCAGTCCCGCAAGGCCGACATTGCGGTGCTGGAAACAGATGAACGCGTCGTTTCAGACATGATCGCGCACGCCCGCCCCGAAATCCTGGTGCTGCTCAACTTCAGCCGGGACCAGCTCGATCGTCACCACGAAATCAAAGCCCTGGGACGCGCCTGGCGACAGGCCCTGCACGCGGCCGGACACGACGGTCCGACCATCATCGCCAATGCCTGCGACCCCCTGGTCACCTGGTCCGCGGGCACGGCAGCCCGCGTCATCTGGGTCGAGACCGACACCGTCTGGCATGCCGATGGCGCGCTGTGCCCGGCCTGCGGGGAGATCCTGCAGCGCATCCCGACCGATGGCCGTGACCGGTGGGATTGCCCCAGTTGCGAACTCACCCAACCCGAGGCCAGCTACCGCGTGTGCGGGGCGTCCATCACCGTGCCCGGCGGACGCACCGTCACCCCGGACCTGCAGGTGCCCGGCTCGTTCAACATCTCCAATGCGGCCTGTGCCTTGGCTGCCGCCGTGGAGTTCGGCGTCGATGTCGACACGGCACTGGCCGGTATGCACACCGTCACCGCCCCGGCCGGACGTTTCGCCACCGCGAGCTTCGGCGGCGTCGCAGCCCGGCTGCTGTTGGCGAAGAATCCGGCTGGCTGGGCCGAGGCTCTGCCGTTGGCGCAATCCGATCCCGTGGTCTTGGCCATCGATTCGGTGGCCGCCGATGGTAAAGACGTCTCCTGGCTGTGGGATGTCGACTACGAACAACTCACCGGACGCACCGTCATCTGTACCGGACCGAGAGCGCACGATCTGGCCGTCCGGCTGCGCTACGCAGGGGTCGACCACCGCATCGAGCATGATCTGGTC
>DMIX01000082.1 GCA_003451975.1 Propionibacteriaceae bacterium | reverse complement strand
CCCGCCGCCACCGCCCGCTCAGCCCCACTGACCAAAGAAACAACCGCAAGGAGGAACGATGAAGATTGCCGAAGCAGCAGAGTCCTTTCTCAGTAACAAACGCATTGCCGTCACCGGGGTCTCCCGCGACGCCGGCAGCCACGGCGGAAATGCCGTCTTCGACCGGCTCGTCGATCGCGGCTATGAGGTGTTCGCCATCAACCCCAACACCGACCACATCAGTGAACACCGGGCCTATCCCAACCTGTCCGCCGTTCCCGGCGGCGTCGAGGCCGTGGTCATCGCCACCAGCCCCGTCCACGCGATGGGCACCATGACCGAGGCCGTCGAGCTGGGCATTCCGCAGGTGTGGATGCATCGCTCCATCGACAAGGGCAGCGTCGACGCCGAAGCGGTTGCCTACGGCCGTGAACACGGCCTGACCGTCATCGACGGCGGCTGTCCGCTGATGTTCGGGCCCGCCTCCGACGGTGGTCACAAGGTGATGTGCGCGATCTTGAAACTCACCGGCGCCGTGCCACGCACCGTTTGACTCAGCGCTTCTTGCGCTTCTCCCTGGCCCGCACCTCGACATGCACCGGGGAACCCCGGAAACCGAAATCCTCGCGCAGCCGTCGTTCCACGAACCGCACATAGGGCGCATCGAAGTCCCCAGAGGTGAACAGGGCGAAGGTCGGCGGACAGTTGTGGGCCTGGGTTCCGAACAGAATGCGGGGCTGCTTGCCACCGCGCACCGGATGCGGATGGGCGGCTGCGAGGCGTCCCAAGAAGGCGTTGAGCTTGCCGGTGGAGACGCGCGTCTCCCATCCCTCCAAGGCTTCCTCAATCGCCTTCGAGAGCCGATCCACGCCCCGTCCGGTCAGCGCGGAGATATTCACACTCGGGGCCCAGGCGAAGGCCTGAATGTCCTGCTCGATCTCGCGCTCCAGATAGCGGCGGCGCTCCTCATCGGTGAGATCCCACTTGTTGTAGGCGATCACCAACGCCTTGCCGGCATCCTCGACCATGCTCAGAATGCGCAGATCCTGATCCGAAATGGTCTCCGAGGAATCCAGCACCACCACACACACCTCGGCGCGTTCGATCGCACCCTGGGTGCGCAACGAGGCGTAATACTCATGCCCGCTGGCCTCTTTGACGCGACGTCGCAGGCCGGCGGTATCGATGAACTGATAGGTGATGCCGCCGACGACGACCAACTCGTCAACCGGATCCACCGTGGTACCGGCGGCATTGTCGACCACGGCCCGCTCGGCTTTGGCCACCTTGTTCAGCAGCGACGACTTGCCCACATTCGGTCGGCCCACGATAGCCACCCGGCGCGGACCACCGATAGTGGCCTCGGCAACCGCGCCGGTGTCGGGCAACACGTCGAGCAGCGCATCCAGAAGATCGCCGGTGCCGCGTCCGTGTAGCGCAGAAACCGCATGCGGCTCCCCCAGCCCCAAGTTCCACATGCCGGCGGCATCAGCCTCGGTACGGGCATCGTCGACCTTGTTGGCCACCAGCAGCACCGGCTTGCGGCTGCGCCGCAGTACCCGAACCACCGCCTCGTCAACATCCTGGGTGCCCACCGTGGCGTCCACCACGAACAGCACCGCGTCAGCGGCGCCGATCGCCAACTCCGCCTGAGCGGCGATCTGAGCGGCCATGCCTTTCGCGTCAGGCGCCCAACCACCGGTATCGACGATCACAAAATCACGGCCGGCCCACTCGGCGTCGTAGCTGACCCGATCCCGGGTGACGCCGGGAAGATCCTGCACCACCGCCTCGCGCCGCCCGATGATGCGGTTGACCAGCATCGACTTGCCGACATTGGGTCGGCCCACCACCGCGACAACCGGACGCAACGCCGTGGACTCTTCGTCAGGATTCATGACTGCCTCCGCACATCAGCGACGAGATCCAGCACTGCCTGGATGGTCTCGTCCAAGGTCAGATTGGTGCAGTCCAGCCCCACAACCCCATCGGCAGCCGTGGTGAAGTTCACCAGCTTCGAATCATCGCGATCGCGACGCAACACCTGATCAGCCAATGCTGCGGCATCCACCTGGCCACCCAGGTCGCGGTTGCGGCGAGCCAGCCGTACCTCGGGATCGGCGCTGAGCAGCAGCCGCACCTCAGCATCCGGGGCGACCACCGTGGTGATGTCGCGCCCTTCAGCGATGATGCCGTTCTCAGCAGCCTCGATGATGGCACGCTGCCGCGCGACCAGATCTGCCCGGCACTCCGGAATCGTGGAGACTGCGCTGACCTTGGCCGAGATCTCCGGCTCGCGTATCCGCTGGGTCACATCGATGCCGTTCACCAAGATCTGCTCGACCTGGGGATCGGTGCTGATCTGAAGGTCGGCGCCCACGGTTGCCGCGATCACGCCCTCGGTATCGGATGGGTCGACCCCGGCGTCCAGATAGGCACAGGCCACGGCGCGATACATCGCCCCGGTATCGAGGTAGGCCAGGCCCAATGCTTTGGCTACGCCCTTCGACGTGGTGGACTTTCCAGACCCACTCGCTCCATCGATGGCGATCACCAATCGGTCAGCAGTCATGGTGGGGCTTCTCCTCATAGTTGTAGATCGTGGTCGGGCACAGTCCAGCCGGCAGTGGTCAGCGCCTGCGCCAACTCGGCGGCACGATCCGGAATCACCTGCAGCGACAACCAGCCGCGCTGCAATTCCCGGTCGTGGTCGATGCGCACATCCTCCACGTTGACCCCGGCGGCTTCGATGTCGACGAACAGCCGACTCAAGGCGCCAGGTGCATCCGGGATCTCCACCACGACCTGGGCGTAGTCAACCGGATTCAAACCGTGCTTTCCCGGCAGTGCCCGAGTGCCGTCCTGGCCGCGGCGCAAGATCGAATCCAGCCCGGATTCGGTATCAGTGTCGAATGCCGCAATCAACTGGTCCAGATTGGCCCGCAGCTGCTCCAACTCATGGCGAACCGCAGCCGCATTGGCGCCGATGATCTGCTGCCACAGCTTCGGATCCGAGCCGGCGATGCGCGTCACATCGCGTAACCCCTGGCCGGCCAGGCGCAGGTGCTCAGCGGGAACGTCGGTCAGCCGCTCGGCGACCAGGACCGAGACCAGATGAGGCAGGTGCGAAACCTGTGCCACCGCCTCATCGTGATGGGCAGCACCCATGCTCACCCGCCGTGCCCCGCACAACTCGGCGACCTTGCTGACAGCCAGCACAGCGTGGGCCGCGGCGGTGTCGTGAGGAGTCACCACCCAGGTGCGATCGACGAACAACTCAGCACTGGCGGTCATCGGACCCACCCGTTGCGAACCGGCCATCGGATGCGAACCGACGTAGCGTGACAGGTCCTTGCCCGTGGCCCGCAGATCGGCAACAACGGCACCCTTCACCGATCCGACGTCGGTCACGGTGGCTTGCGGATAGTCGTCCAAGGCCTTCGCGATGGTGGCAGCCAATGCCTGGGGCGGCACCGCCACCACGACCAGGTTCACCGCCGCGGGATCGGCAGGCTCGATCGTGCCCGCCCCGCGGGAGGCAGCGACCTGAGCGTGGCTGGAAACCCGGTCCTGCAGGTGCACCTGCAACCCGGCACGGGTAAGCGCCTGGCCCACCGATGCTCCAACCAAACCAGTGCCGATCACCAGCACCGGTGACAACTCTGCAACGTCCACGTCGTTCGCTACTCCTTGCTCAACCTGGGTCAGCCTACCGACACCAGGTGGGAGTCAGTTAGCCGGGTCGCTCTCCACCCCGGCCGGACGCGGCCCGGTGTAGTCCGGTCCATACGCGCCCGGAGCAGGACGGCGCTTGCGCGCGGGCGCTGTCACACCCGGAGCCAGGCGGCGAGTGAAGATCAAAAAGCCGGTGTGGCCGCTGGTGCCGTGTCCGGGCCGGATCGCCAAACCTTCGGCGTGCCAGTCGCGAACCTGATACTCCCGCCCGGCCGGTTCGGTGAACCCACCATGGACCCGCAGCGTGTCCATGGTGCGTCCCAGCTGGGTGGTGGTCGCCACATAGCAACACAGCAGACCGCCGGGCTGCAGCACCCCGGCGACGGCCTCGATGCAGTCCCAAGGCGCCAACATATCTAAGACGACTCGGTCGACCGGCTCCGGGCCCAACTCGGTGACCAGATCACCGACACGCAGGGTCCACGCCGGATGCGGCGCGCCGAAGAAGGCCTCCACATTGCGTTGGGCGACCTGGGCGAAATCGGCCCGGCGCTCGTAGGAGTACAGCCGTCCGGTCGGTCCGATGGCGCGCAAGAGGAACATACTCAACGCCCCCGAGCCAGCCCCGGCCTCCAGCACGCGGGCCCCGGGAAAGATGTCGGTCTGCACCAGGATCTGCGCTGCGTCCTTGGGGTAGATCACTGCCGCACCTCGCGGCATAGTCACGCTGAACTCCTCCATCAAGGGACGAAAGGCCAGATACGACGCGCCCCCCACCGAACGCACCACGCTGCCCTCGGGCTGGTCGATGAGTTCGTCGAACTCGATGGCGCCCTTAGTGGTGTGGAACCGCCCGCCTGCGGCGAGGACCACCGAGTGCCGCCGTCCCTTGGCATCGCTGAGGGTGATGCGTTCACCATCGCGGAACGGCCCGGTGCCTACCCCGGTGAGGTCATCAGTCACGGTGGAATCCCCACAGTCCTAGTTGTTGTCCGGAGCCGAAGTTGCCATCGGCCATCGCCGCCCCCGGGCCCAACAGCAGGGACTGATCGGTTTGACTGACCGGCAGCACGGTGTCGTCGACGGCAGCCTGGGTTTGGATGGCTGCGACGGCCTGATTGCGGGCCGATCCGATGGACAGCCGCGAGGCGGCATCCCAAGCGGCAAGCTTCTTCTGGCTGCCTGACAGCGGCGCCTCCACATAGAGCTGAAGCCAGCCTGTGGCGTTGTCGACCCAGGCCGGGCTCACCGTCAACAGCAGATCGGCATCGCGGCTGGTGGTGAGCCGGACGCTGACCGAATCCAAGCTCTCGATGCGGTCGCGCAGCAGCTGAGCCACATCATGCTGACCGGCTTCGTCAGCCTGCCAGCCCAGCGTCAGTAGCACGCGTTTGCCCTTGATCTTGGGCAGTTTGGCGCGGCCGCCGACGGCGAAGGCCGAAATGCGTTCTGGGACGCCGAGGGGAACGATGGAGTCCAGACTGCGATCAGTCTGCAGCGCGTTGGCCACGCCCAGCCGAAGCCGCTTGTCGCCCCGGCGCTTGCTGGCCGGATTCCAATACAGCCGGGTGACCTTCACCCCGCTGAGGTTGACCGTCGTGAAGCCGTGCGCGGTGTGATCGGTGCTGGTAGAGATCTCATTGTCGACGCGTTGCTGCG
>DMIX01000338.1 GCA_003451975.1 Propionibacteriaceae bacterium | reverse complement strand
GGCCCGACGAAGGGCTTGGCCAAAGCGGCCTACCCGTGTGCCGCGTTGACGACGGACAACGAACCCACGCCAGCGCAGGCGAGCAGAGGTCGGAGATCAGTAGAGCGCGAGCCTCTGTTCGGTAAGCACTTCGCGAATCGCCTCTTGTTCGGCGCGGCCCAGGCCTGGCTTGGCCTCGATCTGGCGAGTGAAGGAATCTACCGGGCGCGATGCATCACGCAGGTCGTAGTACTGGCGCACCACTTCGTCGTAATCAGCCAGAGCGGTGTGCAGGTTCTCGAAACGCGGATAGCTGTCGGTGGCGACGGTGAACTCCTGGGGCAGGCGCGGCTTCAACGTCGGATTCTGATCGGGATGGCCGACCAGCACCCCCAACAGCGGGAAAGTGCGCTCCGGCAGCTTAAGGGCCTCGATCACCAACCGCAGATCGCCACCGATACTGCCCAGATACACCGTGCCCAGCTTCAGGCTTTCGGCGGCCACCACGAGGTTCTGCGCCGCGATCAAGGTGTCCTCGATTCCTTGCAGGAACAGCGCCGAGGATTCCAACACCGCGTTGTCGAGGCCTGCCTCGGCCCGAATCTGGGCGTTGCGATACAGATCCACCACGAAGATGAACAACTCACCGCGAGTACCCCCCACATAGGGCTGGCCGGAGGCCTGCCGGATCGCCTCACGGACGCTCGGGTCGGCGACGCGGATCACCGTCCGCTGCTGGTAGAAGCTACTGGTGGGCGCCTGGGCGACCACGTCCATCAGGACGTCGATGATGTCGTCGGCCACCGGCTCGTCGGTGAAGGCCCGAATGCTGCGATGGCTGCGTTGAACTCGAATAGTGTCGTTGACCACGATGCTCCTGAGCTTGGCGTCGTTGAAGGCATTGCCAGAGTAATTCACCCACAGCCGGCCCCGGCGCTACATCCGACGGCGTTGCACTCAGGTGAGTCGCGATGATCAGCGAGACCAGCGGTGATCCTGGCGGGATAGCCTGGCCCTGAAATCCACTGTCTGAGGAGTCACCCATGCGCGGCACCCTGATGTACGCCCCTGGCGACGTGCGCGTCGTCGACCGCGAGATGCCCACCATCGTCGAACCCACCGACGCCATCCTGAAGGTGACCGCTGCCTGCGTGTGCGGCTCAGATCTGTGGCCCTACCGCGGTTTCGACCAGTTGACCCAGCCGCGCCCTATGGGTCACGAATATGTCGGCGTGGTCCACGAAGTCGGCTCGGCCGTGACCACCGTCAAGCCCGGCGACTTCGTCATCGGCTCTTTCTACGCCTCCGACAACACCTGTGAGATCTGCCGCGCCGGCTATCAAACCCACTGTGTGCAGGCCCAGTACGCCGCCGCGACCGGCTCCCAATCCGAATACGTCCGCATCGCACTCGCCGACGGCACCCTGGTCGCAACCCCAGGCCTGCCGGACCCTGAGTTGATCCCATCGCTACTGACCGCGTCCGATGTATTCGGCACCGGCTGGTTCGGGGCCATCGCTGCTGAAGTCGCCCCCGGCAAGACCGTAGCCGTGGTCGGCGACGGCGCCGTCGGACTACTGGCAGTGCTGGCCGCCAAACAGCAAGGCGCCGAACGGATCATCGCGATGAGTCGCCACGCCGACCGGCAGGCGTTGGCCCGGGAGTTCGGCGCCACCGACATCGTGACTGAGCGCGGTGAGGAGGGCGCTGCCGCGATCAAGGAACTCACCAACGGGCTCGGCGCGCATTCGACCATTGAGGCCGTGGGCACCGATGAGGCCATGGCGCAGGCCATCGCCGCCACCCGCCACGGTGGCCACGTCGGCTTCGTCGGCTTGTCGCATGACGTGAACATCTCCGGAATGACGATGTTCCGCACCGGGATCCATCTGCACGGTGGACCCGCCCCCGTACGTCGCTTCCTGCCCGAACTGATCGACATGATCTGGACCAAGCAGGTCGATCCTGGCAAGGTCTTCGACCTCACCCTGCCGTTGGAGCAGGCCGCCGAGGCGTACGCCGCCATGGATACCCGTCGCGCCATCAAGGTGCTGCTGCAGCCGTAGCCCGCTCTCAGCGTCGGCTCGTCGAATCAGCCCGCGAAGCAGTCGGCGAGCACGACGTTCGTCACTTACCTCACCAGGTTTCGAGACGCGGCCACGCCGCTCCTCAACCAGCCGAACGAAGAACAACCACCACAACGAGTCGGCAACCCGCATGCCGCCTCCACCCCGGCTGGTTGAGGAGGCCCGAAGGGCCGTCTCGAAACCGCCGCGCCGACACCGCAGACCAGGCCCGGCGGGGAAAGGCTTGCGTTCAGTGGGCGAAACCTGGGCTGGGGCGGCCCTCCTTGGGCATGGGGCTCTCCAAGTTGTCCAGGTAGTTGACTGAGGCCTCAATCGCCTCGAGCAATTGGTCGGCCAGATCCAGCGAGAGTCCGTCGCGCACGACGATGCGCATCACCGTCTGGTCGGCAAGATTGTCGGCCAACGGATAGGCCGGCACCATCCAACCCTTCTGGCGCAACTGCCCCGACAGGTCGTGCAGATCCCACTTGTCGGTGTAACCGTCCACCAGTCGCCAAGCGAACACCGGAATGTCGGTGCCATCAGAGAGCAACTCGAAGGCCGACATCGAACCGACTCCGTCCGAAAGGTACTTCGCCACGTCCTGACAGGCCTGCTGCACCTCGGTGTAGCCCTCCCGCCCCAGCCGCAGGAAGTTGTAGTACTGCAGCAGCACCTGCGCACCGGGTCGGGAGAAGTTGATCGCCAGGGTCGGCATTTCGCCGCCCAGGTACGCCACCCGGAAAATCAGCTCATCGGGAACCATGTCGACATGGCGCCACACCACCCAGCCGACACCGGGATACACCAAGCCGTACTTGTGGCCACTGGCATTGATCGACACCACCCGCGGCACCCGGAAATCCCAGGCCAGGTCAGCCTGAAGGAACGGCGCCACGAACGCACCGGACGCCCCATCAACGTGAATCGGCACGTCCACACCAGTGGCTGCCTGAATACGGTCCAAGGCCGCAGCGATCTCGGTGACCGGCTCGTAGGCGCCGGTGTAGGTGACACCCAGGATCGCCACCACACCGATCGTGTTCTCATCGACGTACTGATCCACGTCGTGCCCGTCCAGCAGCGGATGTTCCTCAGTGACCGGGACGTAGCGCGGCTCCACCTCGAAATAGGCCGCAAACTTCTCCCAGCACACCTGCACCGCCGAACTCATCACCAAATTCGGCTTGTTGTAGGGCTTCCCCGCGGCTTTGCGGGCGTTCTGCCAGCGGCGCTTCATCGCCAGCCCGCCGAGCATGGCGGCCTCCGAAGAACCGATAGTGGAAGTTCCCAGCGCATCGTCGGGCGACGGCGCCTTCCACAGATCGGCCAGGATCCGCCAGCAGCGTTCCTCCACGGCCGCAGTGGAGGGGTATTCGTCCTTGTCAATGAGGTTCTTGTCGACAGTGTCGGAGTAGAGCTGTTGGGCTTGCGGCTCCATCCAGGTACCAACGAAAGTCGCCAGGTTCAGCCGAGAGTTGCCGTCCAGCATCGCCTCGTCGTGAATGATCTGATACGCGGTTTCGGGAGCCATACCGCTGTCGAACAAGGTGTTCGACGGGCGGCTCAACGCCGCCGTCCGGCTGAACATCGGTCGCAACATCGAGTCTGAATCAGGGGTGTGATTGGTGGCCATGGATTCAGGCTAGCCGCGCCCCCGCCCCATTGTTCGGCTTTCAGCGACTACGGCGTTTGGCCGTTCGGGGTGGAGACTGGTGGGGTGGATATCGAAATCAGCGCCGACGAAACCATGATCCGGCTGGGTCAGTTGTTGAAGTTCGCCAATGTGGTCACCGACGGCGCCGAAGCCCGGAGCCTGCTCGCCGACGGCGCCGTGAGGGTGGACGGCGAGACCGACACTCGGCGCGGACGACAGGTCAGCGTGGGTTCCGTGGTGGACATCGACACCGCCGGTGGCACCGTTTCGCTGCGCATCATCCACGCCGAGGAATGACCCTCGGGTTGGTCACAACCAGCGCTTGCCCGTGAGTAAGCCGATCAGGTGATCGATCACCGCGACGTCCATGCGCAGCCCGTTGTGCTCGTATTCGCTGGTCACCCACGGACGGCAATCCGGCAGCATTGCGGCAGTCTCCATCGAGAACTCATAGGGCACATAGGCGTCGCCGTGGTACACCGCCGCTGCCACCGGAACCTCAGCCTGGGCGAGTTTCTCGGGGAAGTAGAGCTGATTCCACTCGTGTTCGGCGATCAGGTCGGCGACATCCGCGAACGCCCGCAGCTCGGTGTCCTCACTGAAGACCGAGCGGTGCAGATGCTCCCCGCCCAGCAAGGTCACGTCTTCCCGCACCCGATCGGGCATGGTGCGATCCGCCGACCAGCGTGTCGCCACCCCGTCGGCATAGCTCGACTCGTGCAGCACCGCATACAGCGGATTGCGCCCCTCGAACGGCATCGTGGACGCCAGGTCGTGTGCGAATGCCGACGACTCGTGGTTCAGTCCCAGCAGGTAGTGCAACGCTTCGGCGCCGCCTTGCATCCCCAGGCGGTGACCCACCGTCCGGAAACGATCCGG